>DRKV01000145.1 GCA_011051635.1 Chloroflexota bacterium
CAAGGTAGAAGACGGCAGTTGAAACTGCACCAACGTCTGCGAAGTTGCCCTTCGGCAACTGGAATCCAACCTGCGGAGGCAGGTTTCGCAACTGTTGCTGCGACTTCCAGTCGCCAGGGCCGAAATGCATCCACAGGATTTGCTTGCACCCGGCGGGGCTACTGCATGGCGGCGATGAAGACGTCCTCCAGGGAGGGTTCGATGACGGCCATGTTGTGGACGCGGATGCGGGCGTTTTCGAGGGTGCGGCGGATGGCTTTGCGGTGCGTGCGGGCATCCGGCAGGACGACATGCACCAGCGCGCCGTACAGTTCCACGCTCTCGAGGGGCAGGTCGCCCTCCGTGCGGGCGGCGCGGAGCACTTCCACGGCGCGGGCGGCGTCTTCGGGGGCGATTTCCAGTACCTCGCCTTTCATCTTGCGGCGCTTGATTTCGGAGGGCGCGCCCAGGGCGATGATTTTGCCCCGCCGGATGAAGGCCAGCCGGTGACAGTGTTCGGCCTCGTCCATGTAATGGGTGGTGACGAAGACGGTGACGCCCTCCTCGACCAAACGGTAGAGCAAATCCCAGAAGGTGCGGCGGGAGAGCGGGTCCACCCCCGCGGTGGGTTCGTCCAAAAAGATGATTTCCGGCTCGTGGAGAATGGCCGCCCCCAGCGCCAGACGTTGCCGCCAGCCCCCGGAGAGTTCGCCGGTTTTCAGGTGCTCGCGGCCCTCCAGGTCGGCCAGTTTCAGCGCCGCCCGGATGCGCTCTTGCAAGCGGGCGTTTGCCAGCCCGTAGGCCGCCCCGTAGAAGCGCAGGTTTTGGAGGACGGTCAGGTCGTTGTAGAGGCTGAAGCGCTGTGACATGTAGCCGATGCGCGGGCGAATTTTTGCCGTCTCGCGGCGGGCGTCCATGCCGAGCACCCGGACGCTCCCCGCGGTGGGGGTGAGCAGGCCGAGAATCATGCGGATGGTGGTGGTCTTCCCCGCTCCGTTGGGGCCGAGGAAGCCGAAAATCTCGCCGCGCTGCACCTCAAAGGAGATGTCGTCCACGGCGGTGAAGTCGCCGAAGCGTTTGGTGAGGGAGGAGACGAGGAGGGGGTTCATGGGGGGGCGTGTCACGTATCATGTGTCACGTGTCACGTGTCACGTATCAAGTGTCACGTGCGGGGTGCGAGGGGCTGACGACTGACTGCTGATGCCTGACGCCTGACCGCTGACGCCTGACACCTGCCCTCAATCCAGGGCGCGGCGGACGAAGCGGAGGGAGAAGGTCAGGATGAGGGCGCCCAGGATGAGCAGCCCGAGGAGGTTAGGCCACAGGACGGCAATCCCTGCGCCTTTGAGTATCACGCCGCGCAGAATGGTGAGCCAGTGGTGGGCGGGGACGAGGTTGGCGAGCCACTGCAGGACGAGGGGCATCCCCTCCACCGGCGCGGCGTAGCCGGTGAACATGAAATCGGTCATCCCGACCAGCATCACGAGCAGGAAGGCCTGATGCTGGGTGTGTGAAACCACCGAGATGACCATGCCTTTGCCCAGCTCCACTACCATGTAGCCGAAGGCCACCACGAGCAGCAATCCAAGCGAGCCGCGCATGGGCAGGTGGAAGACGTAACGGATGAGCACCAGCATGAGCAGAAAGTCGGCGTAGGAAATCGCCAGCACGGGGATGGCCTTCCCCAGGATGAGTTCCAGCGAGGAGAAGGGCATCACCAGAAGTTGCTCCAGGGTGCCGAGTTCGCGCTCCCGGGTGAAAGCCAGGGCCGCGAAGAGCAGGACGACGAATTCCAGCATCAGGCCGAACTCCGCCGGGACGGTGTAGAAGGCGTCCTTGAGAGATTCGTTGAACCAGACCCGCAGACTGAAATCGAAGCCGGAAAAGTGCTCCGGCGGTATCCCCAGGCGTTTGACCACCAGGGCGGTGTTCAAGTCGTAAGCCACACCCTGGACGGCGCGCAGCGCCTCCGTAGCGGGGATGCTCTCCGCCCCGTTGAGGATGACGGCCAGTTGCGGCCTTCCCTGAGGGTTGACCATCTGCTCCGAGAAATCGGGGGGAATGACCACCGCAGCGTTGATTTCGCCGCGCACGATGGCTGTCTTGACCGCGGCCTCGTCGGCGTAACCGCGCAGGTCGAAAGTGCCGGTGTTCTCCAGGGCGGTGACAATCTGCCGGCTGGCGGCGCTGCGGTCGTAATCCACCACCAGGATGGGCAGGTTGGTGATGGGGCGCGAGGTCGCCCAGGCCACCATGACCAGTTCCATCAGTCCGCCCAGGAGCATGAAGGCCGGCAACCACCAGTCGTTCCGCAGGTGGATGAATTCTTTTCGGGTGAGGGCGAGGATGCGGGACATTGGGAAAGTGTGCAAGTATGAAAGTATGCAAGTTTGCAAGTGAGAAAGTGGGGGAGGTTAGCGTTTGCGGTATTTGCGTTGGCGCTGGATGTTGGGGATGAGCATGGCAATGATTTCACTGGTCATGCTCATGCGGTGGCGTATCAGGTCATCGGGGAGAATGTGGTGGGCACGCCAGTACCAGCCGCGGGTCTCGCGGGCTTCGGCCATAGCAACGCGCAGGTGGTAGGCGTAATCGTTCCCGAAGCCGCGGCCAAAACCTTCTTCGATGTTGGCGCTAATTGAACCGGCGCTGCGAATCATCTGCTGGGCAATGGCGCGTCCGCGCGGGTCAGGGGTCAGCAAGCCGCAA
>DRKV01000146.1 GCA_011051635.1 Chloroflexota bacterium
CCCCACAAAATCAGCATGGCGGCGGTCATACGTATCAGCGTGCCGGAGAGGGCCGGGAAATCGCCGCGCAGCCCCTCTTTTGCCAGAATCAACCCGACCGCCTGCCCGATGGCCGCCCCCAGCCCGAAGAGAATCCCGCGCCCGAAATGCGGGGAACCGGCCTCCTCTTCCGAGGGGTCGCCGTTCCCCCGACGTTCCAGCACCACCCAGGCGGTGCCGCCAACCGTCAACCCGATGGCGACCACCTGCCACAAAGTCAACTGCTCCCCCAGGAAGAGCCAGGCCAGGATGGCCGCCAGCACGGGGGCCAGGCTGAGCATCAGCATCGTCAGGCGGGGGCCAATCCACACGAAAGCCTGAAAAAGAAAAGTATCGCCCAGCACCAACCCGACGAAGCCCGACATCCCCAGCCACCACCAGCGGGAGGCCTCCGCGCCCCACGGCAGGGGAACACCCAACAAGGGATGCGCCAGGGCGAGGAAGAATACCGCCAACACCAGACGGGTGCGGTTGACCACCGTCGAGCCGACCAGTCGTCCGGCCAACGTGAACATCACCGAAGTGCCGGTGAAAAGCACCGAAGTGAGCAAGGCTGCCAGTTCGCCCATACGCGCCGCGCCCTACCCGCCCCGCAAGGCGTTCTCCAGCCCGACCAGGAAAGCGCCCTCCTGCTCCGGCAGGACGGTGCGCGGGTCGAAAACCGCCGCCCCGTCCTGGACGCGCCCCACGATGGGCGGGTTGCAGCCCCGCAGACGGGCCAGGAAGCGGTCGGGGTGCGGCACGTCCAGCGCCAGCAGAGTGGTGGGGAGAGTCTCTCCGGGCAGACTGCCGCCCCCCACCGCCGAGCGCCCCTCCACCGCGCGCCCCTCCCCCAGGGCGGCAATCCAGCCCTGAACGCGGGCGGAGAGCATCTCCGGAGCGGTAGCAATCATCCGCCACACCGGAACTTTCTCCAAGGCTTCGTTCTTCAAATAGTGCAGCAGGGTAGCGGAGAGGGCCGCCAGCGCCATCTTGTCGGCGCGCACCGCCCGCGCCAGGGGGTGCTTCTTGAGTTTCGCCACCAGGTCGGCGCGTCCGACGACGATGCCCGCCTGGGGGCCGCCGAGCAACTTGTCGCCGGAGAAACACACCAAATCCGCGCCCTCCTGCAGGGCTTCCTGCACCGTGGGTTCGTGGCGCAGCCCAAAGAGAGCTGTATCCAGCAGCGCGCCGGAACCCAGGTCATAAGCCAGAGGCAATCCAGCCTCGCGGGTCACGGCGGCGATTTCCTCCACGGAGGGTTCGGCGGTGAAGCCCACCAAATCGAAGTTGGAGCGGTGCGCCACCAGCACCAAGGCGATGGGCTGTTCGGCAATTGCCTGCCGGTAATCGTCCAGGTGGACGCGGTTGGTGGTGCCTACCTCCACCAGTTTTGCGCCGGACTGCTTCATCACCTCCGGGACTCGGAAGCCGCCACCGATTTCCACCAGTTGGGTGCGGGAAATCAGAACGCGGCGGCGGCGCGCCAGGGCGGAGAGAACCAGCATCACCGCGCTGGCGTTGTTGTTGACCACCACGGCGGCCTCCGCCCCCGTCAGGCGGCGCAGTAAACGCTCGGCGTGCAGCAGGCGGGAGCCGCGCTTGCCGCGCCTCATGTCGTATTCCAGGTTACTGTAGCCCTGCCCCACGGCTTGCACCGCTTTGAGGGTCTCGGCGCTCAGGGGAGCGCGTCCCAGGTTGGTGTGGACGATGACCCCCGTAGCGTTGATGACCGGATAGAGGGTCGGGCGGCTCCACACCGACAGATACTCGGCGGCGCGTTGCAAAATCTCCTCCCGCGAGGGGAGGGCGCTCAGGTGCTCCGCCTGGGTGCGGATTTCATCCAGGGTGCGGCGCAGGGCGGCCAGGGTCAGCGGGCGGCCATAGGAGGCAATCATCTCGGCGGCGGCATGGCTGCGGAGCAGTTTATCCACCGAGGGCAGGTCCCGCAGAGAGAGAGCGGTCATGGGCGTCTCCCTCCTCGAGGCTTCCAGCGGGCGCGCTCCCGCAGGCGCAACAGGTATTCGATGACTCCCAGCCCCACCGCCAGCAGGAGCAGGATGCTGGTAGTCAGGACGCGTCCCAGTTGCAGCCAGGCCGCGGCGTCCATGTAGATGCCGAACCAGAAGGCCTGCCGCAGGAGGATGCCGTGCGTCACCGGAGAGCGAGGGGAAAAACGGCGGTTGAGCAGGGCGGCAAACGGCAGGGCGATGCCGGTAGACGCCAGGGTGAGGCAGAAGAAGAAAAGCCAGCGCGGCCAGACGGTGGGCAGGGTATGCGTCACCACCCAAAAGAGGCCTCCGCCGCCCGTCAGGGTCAGCAGAAAGGCCCCCGGCAGAACGGATGCAACGCTGGGGGTCGGCGGATTTTCCGTATCGCTCATGGAGGGAATTATAACAGGGAGCAGGGAACAGGGGTCAGCGGACAGGGGACAGGGAAGCACTCAAGTTTTGTAGAATGGCGGCGGGAGCATCGTCCCCGCGGGGAGGGCTGAAACCCCTACCCTGGTGCCCTCAAGTCCGCAGAGCAGACCTCCCGCCTCCTCCCAGCGGGGGTCTTCCAGGCCCCCGCTGAGGCGGTAGTATCAGCGGGCATCAGCGTCATCTGCGTTCTTCAAGCGACTATTCTACATTTCTTGAGTGCTCCCAGGGGTCAGCGCACCCCGCACTCCGCACGCCGCACGTCAAACAAAAAACGGACGGCCTCCCGTATCGGGAAACCGTCCGTGCAGGCGTCGTTATGGGGTTACGCTTCAGGCTTCGCGGAATTCGCCTTCGACCACATCTTCGTCATCAGTGGCAGCAGGGCCTTGACCGTTGCCGCCCATCGGGCCGCCCGTGGGGGCTGCGCCGGGTGCCGCGCCTTGCTGCTGGGCGTACAACTGCTGGCTGATGGCATGGAAGGCGTTCTGCAAGTCTTCCGTCTGCCGTTTGATAGCCTGGACATCTTCGCCTTCCATCACCTTGCGCAAGTCGGCAATCTTCTGCTCGATGGTCTGCCGTTCCCCGGCGGGAACCTTGTCGCCCAGGTCGCGCAGTACCTTCTCGGTCTGGTAAGCCAGACTGTCGGCGGTGTTGCGGGCTTCGATGAGTTCCTTGCGGCGGCGGTCTTCGGCCTCGTGCTCGCGGGCCTCGCGTACCATGCGCTCGATGTCGCTCTCGTTCAGGTTGGTAGAGGCCGTGATGGTGACTTTCTGCTCCTTGCCGGTAGCGCGGTCTTTGGCGGTCACATTCAGGATGCCGTTGGCGTCAATATCGAAGGTCACTTCGATTTGCGGGATGCCTCGCGGGGCCGGCGGAATCCCCTCCAGGCGGAAGCGGCCCAAACTCATGTTGTCCGCGGCCATGGGGCGCTCACCCTGCAAAACGTGGATGTCCACCGCGGTCTGGTTGTCCTCCGCCGTAGAGAAGACCTCTGTCTTCTTGACCGGGATGGTGGTGTTGCGGGGGATGAGGACGGTCATCACGCCGCCCAGGGTTTCCACACCCAGCGAAAGCGGAGTGACATCCAGCAGAAGCACGTCCTTGACCTCACCGGCCAGCACGCCGCCCTGGATGGCCGCCCCAATCGCCACCACCTCATCGGGGTTGACGCCTTTGTGGGGTTCCTTGCCGGTCAGCGAGCGGACGAGGTCTTGCACCATGGGCATGCGGGTTGCGCCGCCCACCAGCACCACCTCGTCAATCTGCGAAGCGTTCAGGCCGGCATCGCGCAGGGCAGCCTCGAAGGGCTTGCGCAGGCGTTCCACCAAATCCTCGGTCAACTGCTCCAGTTTGGAACGGCTCAGGCGCATCTGCAAGTGCTTCGGGCCGCTGGCGTCGGCGGTGACGTACGGGAGGTTGATTTCCGTCTCCGACATGGTGGAGAGTTCCACCTTGGCCTTTTCGGCGGCCTCGCGCAGACGCTGGAGCGCCTGGCGGTCGTTGCGCAGGTCAATCCCCTGGTCTTTCTTGAATTCATCGGCCAGGTAATTGACGATGCGCTCATCCCAGTTGTCGCCGCCCAGGTGCGTATCGCCGTTGGTGGATTTCACCTCAATCACGCCGTCGCCGACCTCCAGGATGCTGACGTCAAACGTACCGCCGCCCAGGTCGAAGACCAGAATGGTCTCGTTGCTCTTCTTGTCCAGGCCGTAGGCCAGCGCCGCGGCGGTCGGCTCATTGATGATGCGCATCACTTCCAGGCCGGCAATCTTGCCCGCGTCCTTGGTGGCCTGCCGCTGGCTGTCGTTGAAGTAAGCCGGGACGGTGATGACCGCCTGGGTGACCGGTTCACCCAAGTAGGCTTCCGCATCGGCCTTCAGTTTCGCTAGAATCATGGCCGAGATTTCCTGCGGGCTGTAATCACGTCCCGTCTGCGGGATGTACACGCGGGCGTCGCCTGCCGGGCCTTCCACCACCTTGTAGGGGACCAGTTTGCGCTCGTATTCCACCTCACTATAGCGGCGTCCCATGA
>DRKV01000147.1 GCA_011051635.1 Chloroflexota bacterium
AAGCCGTCCAGCGCACCGCCGAGAAGGTCGGCGGCGAACTGACGGCACGCTATCGCCATGCCCGCATCCCCTTCGACGGGATGCGCCGCGCCGATGAAGCCCCGCTCTTGCGCCGCGCGCTGGAGCGTCTCCCCGGGATGCTGCACGCCGATGTCAACTACGCCGCCGGGCTGGCTTTCGTGGCTTACGACCGGGACGTTCTCGCCCCGGAGCGCATCGCCGCGGCGATGCAGGCGATGGACATCCATCCCCTTGATTGGCCGCCCGTCCCCGAAGAAGAACACGCGCACGAACACGACCACGGCAGCGCGCCCGCCTTTCTGCCCCATTGGGTGCAGGAACGCTGGGAACTGCTGCTGGTCGCGCTGGCGGGCGTCTTCTTGCTGGTCGGCTGGGCAGGGGAGACCTTCTTCGGGCTGCCGCGGCAAGCCGCGCTGGTCTTCTTCCTGCTGGCATATCTGGCTGGCAGCTACGACATCGCCACCCACGCCGTCCCCGGCTTGTTCAAAGGGCGCTTCGACACCGACGTGCTGATGCTGGCTGCCGCCGCCGGCGCCGCCATCCTGGGCGAATGGGCGGAGGGCGCGTTTCTGCTCTTCCTGTTCAGTTTGGGACACGCTGGTGAACACTACGCCCTCGACCGCGCCCGCAACGCCGTCAATGCGCTGGGCGAGATGATGCCCAAGACCGCCCGCGTCAAGGAAGGCGAGCGGGTCGTAGAGCGTCCGGTCGCCCGCCTGAAAATCGGCGATGTCGTCCTCGTCCGTCCCGGCGACCGCCTGCCGGTGGACGGCGAAGTGCTGGCGGGTGAAAGCGCGGTGGACCAAAGCCCCATCACCGGCGAGAGTGTGCCGGTCCCCAAAGCCCCCGGCGATGAAGTCTTCGCCGGAACCATCAATCAGGATGCCGCGCTGGAAGTGCGCGTCACGCGCCTGGCGAAAGACAACACCCTGGCGCGGGTGATGCAGATGGTGGCGGAAGCGCAGAGCCAGCAAAGCCCTACCCAGCAATTTACCGAGCGCTTTACCCGCTGGTTCGTCCCCGCCGTGCTGGTCTTCGTGGCGCTGGTGATAGCCATCCCGCCGCTTTTCGGCTGGCTGCCGCTGCGCGAGAGTTTCTATCGCGGTATGTTGCTGCTGGTGGCGGCTTCGCCCTGCGCCCTGGCGCTGGGAACGCCCGCTTCGGTGCTGGCAGGCATCGCGCAAGCCGCCCGCAACGGCGTGCTTATCAAAGGCGGCGCGCATCTGGAAAACCTCGGCGCGCTCAAAGTGATGGCTTTCGACAAAACCGGCACGCTGACCGAGGGCAAATTCCGCCTGACGGACCTGATTCCGCTCAACGGACATACTCCCGATGAATTGCTGCGCCTCGCCGCGGCGGTGGAACAGGGGTCCAGCCATCCGCTGGCGCAAGCCGTCGTGGACGCCGCCCGCCAGAAAAATCTGGCGCTGCCCGCCGCAGACGGACTGGAAAACGTCAGCGGACGCGGCGTCCGCAGCGTGGTGGACGGCAGCCCTATCTGGATTGGTTCGCTGAAACTCTTCCGCGACGAACAAGACGGTCTTGAAGCAGGGCTGGAAGAAATCGTCAGCCGACTGGAGGGGCAGGGCAAAACCACGATGGCGGTACGCCGCGGCGGGCAGTTCGTGGGCGTGCTGGCGTTAGCCGATGAACCGCGCCCCGGCGTGCGGGAAACTCTGCAAGCCCTTCGCAAACTGGGCGTCCGGCAATTGGTCATGCTGACAGGCGACAACGAGCAGGTCGCCGCCCGCATCGGCGCGCAGGTCGGCGTGACCGATGTCCGCGCCGGGCTGCTGCCGGAGCAAAAACTGGAAGCCATCCGCGAACTGCAAGCCGAATACGGGGCGATAGCCATGATTGGCGACGGCGTCAACGACGCCCCGGCGCTGGCGACCGCCACCGTGGGCATCGCCATGGGCGGCGCGGGGACGGCGGTCGCCCTGGAAACCGCCGACGTAGCCCTGATGGCGGATGATTTAGGCAAACTGCCCTTCGCCGTCGGGCTGAGCCGCGCCAGCCGGGCGGTCATCCGCCAGAATTTGGGCGTCTCGCTGGGCGTGATTGCCCTCCTGATTGTGACCTCGGTCATTGGAGCGGTAGAACTGAGCGGCGCGGTGGTGCTGCACGAGGGCAGCAGCCTGATTGTAGTGCTCAACGCCCTGCGTCTGCTGGGGTTCAGATGGCGCGCTTAAACGCAGCAGGGGAGAGTCACTTTGGGAGTGGCTCTCCCCTGGATGCTCTTCTGCAAGTAGGGGACAATTTGCGTTTCTTTTAGACCATGTAAAGATGGGAGAGCAGTCTTTCCGTTGGTGCTATGGCATGACGAAGTTCCACGGATTGGCTTTGCCGTAGATATCGCTGCGCATCTCAAAGTGCAAGTGGGGCCCGGTGGAATTACCGGTATTGCCCACATTCCCAATCAGGGTGCCGCGCGTTACGCTTTGCCCGCAGGTAACACCAGCGGCGCTCAAGTGGGCATAAGCCGTTTGCCAGCCGTTACCGTGGTCGAGCACGACGAGAATGCCGTAACCGTATTCACTCCAACCGGAGAACACCACTACACCGCTATCGGAAGCGTAGACGGCGTTGCCTTCCGCTCCGGCAATGTCCAGCCCCGGATGGAGGGAGGGACTGTAGTCGTACCCGGAAATCAGCCGCGAAGTCGTGGGCCAGATGAAGACCCCGGTACCGATAGCACCTTCGTACACCCGACCGCAGTAACCCGACCCGTAGTATCTGGCGGAAGCGGGGTTGCTGCGCGTAATCGCGGGCGGGCCCCAGTCCTTGAGAGCGCGGCGGCCTCCGGGGACAATCAGCCAGGTACCGGGCTCAATACCCGGATTGTTCGCATCCACCAGCAAATCGAAGCCGTTTCCCGGCCATTCAAGGATAGCGTCTTTCTCCACGCCGAAGAAATCGGCTACGGTGGTCAAGTTGTCGCCCTCCTGCCATTGGTAGTACACACCGTCGGTAGGCAGGATGTTCAACTTCTGTCCGCTCTTGAGAAACTGAGGGTTGTCCCGCAACACATCGTAATTACCCCATAGCACGGTTTCGGGTTTGAGATTGAATTTGTCGGCAATAGCGAACAGATTATCTCCCTGCTGAACTTCGTAGGTAGTGACATCTACCCGCGGCCGAGAGGGAATAATGGTTTTAAGTTGCGCCAGACGAGGAATGCCCTGCCGCTGCACATTGGAAGGGCCCATGAGCGGAGGCAGGGCAAGCACTTCTGTTACAACGGTAGCGGCAGGCTCTTCCGTAGGAACCGGACTTGTCTGAGCCTCCCCGCGACTTGGCGACGACGCGAACAATGCACCTGCGGCAACGAGCATACCGGCAAAGATGCCAAAGGCCAGAAGAGAAACTTTTCGCACCTCATTTACTCCAGAGGCAATCCGGCGGCCTGCCAGGCGTTGAAACCACCGGCTAAATTCCATACGTTAGTGTATCCCAGCCGAACCAGGGTCCTGGCCGCGATGTTGCTCATGCTGCCGCTGCGGCAGTAAAGCACAATTTTGGCGTCCTTATCGGCGGGGAGTTGGTTCAAATTGTCTTCAATCTGGTTGAAGGGAATAGACAGGTCTGTACCAGGAATGTCTCCCTGGTAAGGGATGTGGACGTTGACGAATACGAAGTCCTTGTTGTCAAGCATGGTCTGCAACTCGGAGACAGAAATATCCGTATAACTTCCGCCATCCACCGCAACAGGGCGGCCAGGGGCTTCAGCAGCCGGTACACTGGAGGAGGGCGCGCTGCTGCAAGCAGCCAGCAGCAGTGCGCCGAGGAAAAAGGCAGCGAAGAAGAACGTTCGTTTCATGGCAAATCTCCTGAATCAGGCATGCGTTTAGGCGGCCAGTGCCGCAGCGACACGTTCCAGGCGGGCGCGCGCTTCGGCAGCCACGGCTTTGATTTCGGGATTTTCAGCCAGCGTACCCACTTGCAAGGCAGCATCCGGATTCACAATGGAGACCAGAGAACCCGTTCCGCTCTCTTCCACAACGACGTTGCAAGGGAGCAACAATCCCACGAGGGGGTCGCTTTGCAGGGCACGATAAGCCAACGGCGGATTGCAGGCACCAAGGATGACGTAGCGGCGGAAGTCGGCATCCAGTTTCTTCTTCAGGGTTGCTTTCATATCTACGCTGGTCAAAACGCCATATCCTTCGGCCTTGAGCGCCGCGGTGACTTTTTCTACTGCTGTTTCGTAATCATCTGTGAGGAAAACTTGAAAGGCTAATGGTTGTGACATTGGTTTTCTCCTTGAAGTGCGTTCGGGGGCAAGTTTGTATAAGGTGAATTATCTCGCGAGCATCCCCATACGGGGAGCGCCAAAAGGCGCATCTTTGCATAGGCAATTTTGCGTATGTCGGAACCCGGGTTTTACTTGTACAATTCTGCACAAAGCCCGATTGTTCATCAATCGGGCAAAAATCAACGCACAAAAGGAGTGTGTGATGAAGCACAAGAGCGTTTTGTTTGGTTTGCTGGCCGTACTGGCCTTGCTGATTCTGAGCGCCTGCACCGGCAAGCAAATTCCCCCTGCTCAACCGGAGCCTACGGCAGCAACCGAAGGGCATGATGATGGTGACGAACATGCTGCTGAGCCTGAAGAGCATGTCGAGGGCGATGAGCATGAACACGTCGAAATCCCCCAGGCGTACGAGGAGATGAACAATCCCTTCGCCGGAGATGCCGCCGCCGCTGAAGCCGGGCAGGTCCTTTATCAGGCCAATTGTGCCTCCTGTCACGGTGCAACCGGCCAAGGAGACGGCCCGGCCAGCACCGCCCTGGACCCCCGGCCCGCTAATCTGGCGGATGCCGATATGATGGCCGACCTGAGCGACGGGTACATCTTCTGGCGTATCAGCGAGGGCGGGATGATGGAACCGTTCAATTCGCAGATGCCCCCCTGGAAAGGCACCCTCTCAGAAGAGGAAATCTGGCAGGTAATCACGTACATGCGGACTCTGGGGCAAGGCGAATAAAGGCCCTGCTCCAGTGCTCGGGGAGAAAGACCACAGTCCCCAGACATCTGTCTGGGGACTGTGGTCTTATCCGCGAACAAGGAATCTTTGCGAATGGTTCAGGTGTCTGGAGGAAATCAGTGGGCGCTTTCCGAAGGATAACTCCCCAAAAAGACTTCCGAAGGAAACTCAGGCTGCGGCGAAGGTCTGGCGGCGCATCAACTGGGCGTTGACGGCTACGACAACCGTGCTGAGCGACATCAGCACCGCGCCCACCGCAGGGGAGAGCAGAATGCCCCAGGGGGCCAGCACGCCCGCTGCCAGCGGCAGGGCGATGATGTTGTATCCCGCTGCCCACCACAGGTTCTCAATCATCTTGCGGTAACTGGCGCGGCTAAGGGTGAAGATTTTCACCACGTCCAGCGGGTTGCTCTTTACCAGGATGATGCCCGCCGATTCAATCGCCACATCCGTGCCGCCGCCGATGGCGATGCCCACGTCAGCGCGGGTCAGGGCAGGGGCGTCGTTGACACCGTCACCGACCATAGCGACCTTCTTGCCCTGCGCCTGCAACTCGGCTACCTTCTGGTCTTTGTGCTCCGGCAGCACCTCGGCAAAGACCTGGTCAATGCCCAGTTCTTCGGCCACGGCGCGGGCGACCGCCCAACTGTCGCCGGTCAGCATGGCAACTTCCACGCCCATCTTGTGCAGGGCGTCAATCGCCCGCTTGCTCTCCGGGCGCACCACGTCGGCCAGGGCAAAGGCGGCCACCGGCTGTTCTTCGACCAAGAGATAAACCACCGACTGCCCGCGGCTTTCTGCCTTCTGCCGCAGGGCGTCCAGCGCCGGGGGCAAGGCGGCGTTCAGGAATTCCAGCAAACGGGGACCTCCGATGTGGACGGTCTTGCCGCCGCTTTCGGCCTTGACCCCGCGTCCCTTGAGGGCTTCAAAAGCGCTCACCGAAGGCAAGTTCAAGCCGCGTTCTTCCGCCGAGCGGCGGATGCCGCGGGCAATGGTGTGCTCGGAGTCGCCTTCCACCGCAGCCGCCAGCGCCAGGGCTTCGTCTTCCGTCCGGCCCTCTGCCGCGGCTACGGCCACCACGCCGAATTCGCCTTTGGTCAGCGTGCCGGTCTTGTCGAAAATCACCGTGTTGATTTCGCGGGCCTTTTCCAGCGCCAGGCGGTCGCGCACCAGGATGCCGTTCTGCGCGCCCATCGCCGTGGTGATGGCGACCACCAGCGGGACGGCCAGCCCCAGAGCGTGGGGGCAGGCAATCACCAGCACGGTGGCGACGCGGGCGATGACTTCCACATTGAAGCCAACCCCAATCGTCCAGGCAATGGCGGTCAGGACGGCTACCCCCAGGGCGACATAGAACAGCCATCCGGCGGCTTTATCGGCCAGAATCTGGGTATCCGACTTGCTCTGCTGGGCCTGTTCCACCAGCCGCATGATGCCCGCCAGAGCGGTCTCGTCGCCGGTGGCGGTGACGCGCACCCGTAAACTGCCGTCCCCGTTGATGGTGCCGGCAATCACTTTGTCGCCGGGGGCTTTTTTGACCGGCAGGGATTCCCCGGTAATCATGGCCTCATTGAGGTCTGATGTGCCCTCCTCGATGATGCCGTCCGCCGGAACGCTGGCGCCGGGGCGCACCAGCACCAAATCGCCTTTACGCAGTTCGGCGGCGGGGACGACCTCAATGCTGCCGTCTGCCTTGATGTGTTCCGCCGTATCGGGCATCAGTTTGGCGAGTTCGTTGAGCGCGCCGGAAGCCTGCCGCACGCTGCGCATCTCAATCCAGTGCCCCAGGAGCATGATGTCAATCAGGGTGACCAGTTCCCAGAAGAACGTCCCGCCCAGCGAGAAGAAGAAGGCCGCCAGACTGTAGATGAAGGCCACGCTGATAGCCAGCGAGATGAGGGTCATCATGCCCGGTTTGCGGTTCTTCACTTCGGGGACAGCCATCTTCAGGAAGGGCAGGCCCCCATAGAGGAAGACGACGACCCCGAAAATCGGCGTCACCCAGTCGCTGCCGGGGAAGGCCGGCATGGAAAAGCCCAGCCAGTCCTGAATGGAGGGGCTGAACAGCAGCACCGGAATAGAAAGCAGCAGGCTGACCCAAAAACGCTGCCGGAACATCTGTTCGTGGCCGCTGTGGTCTACGCCGTGCCCTCCGTGTCCGCCATGCCCTGCGTGAGCATCGTGACCGCCGTGGTCTTCGTGCGCGGTGTGGGATGCGTGGGCATCGTGGCCGCCCTGCATTTTGTGGTCGGCGTGCATTTCGTGCCCGGCGTCCTGCGCGTGGTGCTCTTGATGCCCGGCATGTGCTTCTTCTGACATATCGTGATGTTTGTGGTTGTGTTCCATAAGTCTCCCGTCTCCTTTTCGACGGATTGAACGTGGCTGCAAATCTACGCTTATTATAGGAACAACCATCCATCTTTCCAAGCGCCGTTTGGCGTCTGCGTTTATAGGCAGTTTGGCCTATATCGCGGGGAGAGGGAACGTTGGGTTAAAGCGAAATGCCCGGATGACAGAGAGCCGGGCATTTTACCGTCAAGGGAAAATATCTCGGAGACTTTACGGGGCGTTGGGCTCGGGAGCGCGATTACGGTTGGTCGCCACGAACTCCCCGGCCGACTTCTCGTCGAAGGCATCGAAACGCAGCATCCGCCCCCAGGTAGTCATTACAACGGGAACATTCAGGGAAGGCCAGGGGAAGGCAACCAGTTTCACGCCCTGATAGCGCTTCATCACCTTCTGGATTTGCCCCTTTAGCGTTTCGCACGCCTCGGGCGAATCCAGAAGGTCGCAGTTGTACCAGAAAACCACATAACCGTGTTCCAGGTTGTGGAGCAAGTAGCCTTCGGGATAGGGCTGTCTGGCGGCCTCGTCATCGGGTTCATAAAAGCCGGCGGGCAACGGCTGGTCGTAGTGCCGCCCCGAAGCAGGAGGATTGGTGGAAAAGGGGCCGGGGTCCTCCCCGATGGGGACGTGCGCGCCGGCATTCGGCTCAATGGGAACAGCCTCCCCTACGGAAGGGGCAACCGCCCGCCGGGTGGCAAACACACCTGCTCCAAGCACCACCAGGGCGGCAATCCCACCGAAGATGGTGCGCATCGTTTTCTGGCGGCGTCGCTGCGCCCGCCGTGCGGCGCGAGTGCTTTTTCTATCCATAAGAAATTCTCCTTCGTTGATGAATGTTTGGCAAGGTTCAAAGCAATCCCAAATTGGGGAATGTGTTTCCGGATTGCTGAACCACCTCAACGTTTCTGCCTGTTTTGCAGCGGGGGATACCATTTTTGCATCAGCGCCAGGCTGAGAAGCACAACCGCCAGGCTGACAATCTGAGCGGCGCGCCATCCGCCATCCCAAACCAGGCTGTCGCCGCGGAAGGCTTCCAAAAACAGGCGCGCTCCGCCCGAAAGGGCAACCAGCAGCAGGAAGTTCAGCCCGTCACCGGGGCGGCCCAGAGGCTGTTTCCACACCGCCAGGAAGACGCCGAGGGCCAGGATGACCTCGTAAATCTGGGTGGGGTGGCGGTAGGCATCCCACAGGTAAATGCCCCAGGGCAAATCGGTCGGCGCTCCAAAAGCGTCTCCGCTCAGGAAGTGGGCCACGCCCACAGCCACCATGAAGGCAGCCAGACCGGGGGCCAGAGCATCCAGCGTGGGACGGAGGGGGAGATTCTTCCGCCGTCCGTACACACCCGCCACCAGCAAGCCGGTCAGAATCCCGTCCACGGGGGAGAGCGTCTGCGGGTTGAGGGCCAGGAGGCTCAAGGGGCTTTCCAGATAAACGGAGAGAAAACGCGTTGCGTAGGCCAGGCGGGCACCCACAATTCCGGCAACCAGCCCCCAGAAGACCATGTTGTAAACGTGCTCTTTGTTCAACTTCAGATGCGCGGCTCTTTTCTCCGTCAGAAGCAAAGCGAGATACACCCCGGCCAGCAGCGCCAGGCCGGGTAACTGAACCACCAACGGGCCGAGGGAAAGATAAGGGTACATCAGGGGGTCTCCTTGAGGATTTCTTCGATTTTGGCACGAATTAGCCCTTCGCTCATCGGCCCTCCAACCACCACCGAACGGATGATGCCTTGCCGGTCTATGAAGTAGGTGCTCGGCAGGCCGCGCAACTGATAGCGGTTGCTGACCGCCCCATTCCGGTCCAGAGCGACGGGAAAGGTGAGGCCAAATTCGGCAACGAAACCGGCTGCCGCCGCTTCGCTATCCTGGTAGGTAGTGTTGACGGCTACCACAAGCAATCCATCATCCTTCAAATCCTGGTAAGCACGTTCAATGGCCGGCATTTCTGCCCGGCAAGGGGGACACCAGGAGGCCCACAGGTTGACCATCACAGCCTGGCCGCGCAATTCAGAAAGCGTCACCGTTCCGCCGCCGAGCAACTCCAGGGTGAAATCAGGGGCTGCGAAGCCCTCTCGCGGGCTGGCTGGCGGTGCGCCGCCAGCAGCATCGGGAGGCGGGAGGCGAGAAATCTGCGTCCAGGCTCCTCCGAGGAGGAAAACAGCAATCAGGAGGGCTGTCCAGCGCTTGCGATTCTGGAGCCATGTGTCCGGTAATTGTCTTTTCGTCATAAACTATGCGGCCTCTACTTCCTGTGGAGCAATGAAGGCGTGTCCGCTCAGGTAACCGATGCAGGCGGGGACCAGCGGCAACACACAAGGGGAAAGGAACGAAATCAGCGAAA
>DRKV01000148.1 GCA_011051635.1 Chloroflexota bacterium
GGCGGGTACATTCTCAGCATCACTTACGTCGAGCCAAATCAGCCGGCGCGTCCTGTCACTGGCGGCACCCGTCCCTTGACGCGTGATTTGCTCCTGGAGGCGGTTGACCAACATGCCATCCTGATGTACGAGGTAGCCCGTCAACTAAACACCGTACTGGATACCCCCACCGCATTGGAACACGTCACCACGCTCATCAAACGCTCTATGGGGGCGGACCAATGCGTCGTAGCGCCCCGAGGACAGACCGGCTCCCTGGAAGAGCGCGGTATCCCTCGCAGCGTGGTCAAACTGGCTTTGGAGGAAAAATCCGCCGTACTCTTGCCCGACCCGGCTCTGCACATCACCGAGGAATTACGCAAATTGCACGTGGAATCAGCGATTTGTGTCCCCATTATGGGAGGAAATTCCGTCCTCGGCCTGATTTACATCGCCAAAACCGACCCCCTCAGCCGTCCGTTTACCCAACGCGACCTGCAACTTGTCATCACCATCAGCCATCAAACCGCTTTGACTTTGCAGCGCACCCAACTCATCCAAAAGGTCCAAGAAGAACAGCACATCCGCCAGGTGTTGCAGCGTTTTCTCTCCCCGCAACAGGCCGAATACGCCCTGCAGAGTTACTTCAAAAACGGGCGTCTACCCGATTTGGACGAACATCACGCCACCATTCTGTTCGCCGATATGTCCGATTCCACCGGTATGGCCGAACGCATGGGCACACAGCGGTTTGGACACCTGCTCAAACGTTATCACCAGACCATGACCGATATCGTCTTCGAGAACGGGGGGCTGCTGGACCAATTTCTGGGAGACGGCGTGATGGCTGTCTTCGGGCTGAACGATTCACGCCCTGACCCGGAGGTTCGCGCCGTGACAGCCGGTTTACAAATCCTGGACGCCATAGAAACGCTCGACCAGGAAATCCCCGACGAAGAACTGAACATCGGCGTGGGCATCAACAGCGGAACGGTCATGGCAGGGTACATCAGCACCAAACAGCGCGTGGAACTGGCTATCTTGGGGGATACGGTCAACGTGGCCGCCCGTTTGCAGCAATACGCCCGTCCCAACCGCGTCCTGATTGGGCCTCCCACCATGGCCGCCATCGTAGGGAAGTTCCATACGCGCCGCATCGGGGCAATTACCGTAAAAGGGCGGACGCGTCCCATCCAGGCGCACGAGGTTTTGCGATAGTCCACGAATGGGTCCACGAATTGACACGAATAGCACGAATGGGGACACGAATGAGTGAAGAGTAAACACCCCGCCGGAATCCGGCGGGGTGTTTTGTTACGTGGGCAAGAAGGGCATCGAGGGGCCGTCCAGCCCCAGGTGTTCGCTGAGGGCAGCCCGCAGAGCGGTGCGGTCATCCCAGGGGTACTCGGTCTCGCCGAAGCACATGGATTGTTCGTGCCCCTTGCCGCACACGATGAGGACATCGCCGGGGCGGGCCTGCGCCACCCCGAAGCGGATAGCCTCGCGGCGGTCGGGGATGCGCCAGAAGGTCTCGCCCTCCGCGCCGCCGCGGGATTGCGCGCCGACGGCCATCTCCGCCAGGATGTCGGCGAGGGATTCGGTGCGCGGGTCTTCGGCGGTCAGGATGGTCAGGTCGGCCAGTTCTGCGGCGGTCTCGGCCATCATACGGCGCTTTTGGCGGTCGCGCAGGCCGGCGGAGCCGAAGACGGCAATCACCCGCCCGTCGGTCAGGGTGCGGGCGGTCTCCAGGGCACGGCGCAGGGCGTTGGGGGTGTGGGCAAAATCCACAATGGCGGTGAACGCCTGCCCGAGGGCGATGCGCTCCATGCGGCCAGGGATGCCGGGGAAATCGGCCAGGGAGGCCGCGGCTGCGGGGAGCGGCAGCCCTAGGCCGCCACAGGCAGCCGTCAGGGCGGCGAGCATATTGGAGATATTGTAGCCACCCACAAGGGGGGCGCGCACCCGCTCCCTGTGGCGGGCGGTCTTCAGGGTGAAGGCTACTCCCTCGGGGGTGTGTTCCACTTCCAAAGCGCGGTACATGGCACGAGGGTGAAATCCATAGGAGAGACGCCGCGCTCTTTGAGGGGTGACTTCCCAAAGATAACCGTAGGAGGCATCATCCCGATTGAGGACCGCGGCCCGCGGGTTGCCGCCCGCCTTTGGAGGGGTTTCCGCCAGCATGGAGAACAGCCGCCCCTTGGCGGCGCGGTAATGGCGGTAATCCTTGTGGTAATCCAGATGCTCGTGGGTGATGTTGGTGACGACAGCCACATCGAAGGCGCACTCGCCGACGCGTTGCTGCTCCAGGCCGTGGGAGGTGGCCTCCAGGACGACGTGGGTCAGACCGGCCTCTACCATCATGGCAAGGTAGCGCTGCACGTCGGGGGCTTCGGGGGTGGTGACGTGGAAGCCGGTATCGAGGGCCTGCCCGCCGATGCGGGCGTTGACGGTGGAAATCATCCCCGCAGGAATACCCGCAGAGCGCAGGATGTGGTAGAGCAGGTTGACGGTGGTGGTCTTGCCGTCCGTGCCGGTGACGCCAATCACAGTGAGACGGTGCGCCGGATAGGCGTAGAAGGCGGCGGAGAGTTGCGCCAGGGCGCGGCGGGCATCCTGCACCTGAGCGTAGGAGACGGGGAGTTCGACGGGGGGGCGCGTCCCGACGATGGCCGCCGCCCCGCGCCGAATGGCATCCGGGACGTATTTGTGCCCGTCCACGCTGCCGCCGGTGAGGGCCACGAAAATTCCGCCCGGCTGCACCTTGCGCGAATCAAGAAAGACGCCGCTCACGATGGGGTCGGGGGCGTCAGGGGGCAGGGTCTGGCCGATGGCGTTCCAGAGGGAGGAGAGGGAAGTAGGCAAGTGGGGAAGTGGGAAAGTTTGCAAGTAGGCAAGTTTGCAAGTGGGGAAGTTTGCAAGTGCGGGGGAGTACGGGGTACAGGGTACGTTGTACGTTGTATGCTGTACTCCGCACGCCGCACGTGGTACGTGACACGTGGTACGTGATACGTGACACGTGGTACGTGATACGTGATACGCCCCCCACACAAAAACGCCCAGGAACAGCGCTCCCGGGCGTCTCGTGTTCTTTTTCAGGGAAAATCAGGCGGCGATGGAGGCGCGCAGACTTTCCAGGCGGGCGGACACGGAAGCGTCCAGGACGCGGTCGCCGGCCTTGACAATCAGACCGCCCAAAATCTTGGGGTCAACGCTGAAGGTGATTTCCGCAGCGCCCAGGTCTTGCTTGATGGCGGCCTTTTCCTCGTCGGTCAACGGCAAGGCGCTGATGACTTCCACCTTTTGCCCGGCGAAAGTCTCATCAGTGACGACGACTTTGCCGGACTTGACGCCGGAGAAGAATTCATCCAGCAGGGCGCGCTGACGCTGTTCGTCGAGGGCATCGCCGACCAGTTTCTGCGCCGCGGCCATAGCCAGGGCGGCAACCTGCGGGCGCAGTTCGGCCAGGACGCGTTCCTTCTCGGCCTCGGCCTCGGCGCGGGCGCGTTCCTGGATTTTGGCGGCTTCGGCTTCGGCTGCGGCCTTGATTTCCCTGGCGGCCTCGTCGGCGCGCTCACTGGCGGCGCGGACGGTCTCGGCAGCCTTGGCCTGGGCTTCAGCCAGAATCTTCTGTGCTTCCTGCTCGGCGTTGGCCCGCGCTTCGGCGGCAACGCGGGCGTCTTCCAGGCCCTGGGCGATGGCGGCGCGGCGCTCCTCGAGCATCTTCAGGATGGGTTTGTAAGCCCATTCCTTGAGGACGACAAACATGATTGCGAAGTTGAAAATCTGGACTAAAAGATACCCCAGATTGATTCCTAAACCTTCCACGTGGTTGCTCCTTTCGTAATAAGTTCTGAACGTTTCCGAGAGGTCGGTTTAGAAGACGAACAGAATGAGGAGGGCGACCACCAGGCAGTAAATCGCGACCGCTTCAGCGAAGGCGATACCCAAAATCATGTTGGTCTGGATGGTACCGGCAGCATCTGGATTGCGTGCCATACCCTGAACTGCACCGTGGGCCGAAAGGCCGATGCCAATACCGCCGCCCAGCGCGCCAATCATAGCCAGGCCAGCACCAATCAGTTTCGCAGCAGCAACAATATCTCCGCTCATTGTGTTTCCTTGCCTCCGAGAGTGTTAGGGTTAGGTGTTAGGTGAGTGGGTGAGTGGGTGACTAGGTAACTAGGTAACTAGATAACTAGATGAGTAGGTAACTAGGGACTGGGGACTAGACAACCAGGGACTAGGGGACTAA
>DRKV01000149.1 GCA_011051635.1 Chloroflexota bacterium
ATGCGTTTCGGCTTCGGCGACTGGAAGTCGCAGCAACAGTTGCGAAACCTGCCTGCGCAGGTTGGATTCCAGCCGCCGAAGGGCGGCTTTGCAGATGTCGGTGCATTTTCAACTGCCGTCTTCTACGACATTTGCCTGCACCCGCTTCTTCTCATCTGGTTTTGAGAGGTCCCGAAAGCGGTTATAATTGCTTCCATGCAAGGTTCGGACGAACGCATTCCTTACGAGCGCGGCTTGTACGCCCTGGTTTTGGGGGCGGCGCTTTTTCTGCGGCTCTACCACCTGGGCGCCGCGCCGCTTTCCGACTTTGAAGCCCGGATTGCTTTGCAGGCCCGCGACCTGTTGGGGGACGCACCACCTTTTATCGGGGCGCAGCCGCTGGCTGTGACGGGCACGGCGGCGCTCTTTTTCCTGTTTGGCGATACCAACTTCACCGCCCGCCTCCTCTCTGCCCTGGGCGGTTCCCTGCTGGTCTTTCTGCCCTACCTGTGGCGGCGCACGCAGGGGAAGCGGACAGCGCTTCTCCTGGCTGCCGGGCTGGCCTTTGCTCCCGCGCTGGTTTCACTCTCCCGCCTGGGCGGAGGCCCGATGCTGGCTCTGGCGCTGGGCGCGGCGCTGTTGACGGCCTGGAATCGCAGCGCGATGCTGAGCGCCGGAGTTCTCTTCGGATTGTTTTTGTTGAGCGGCCCCTGGGCTTTGACCGGTGTTTTAGGGTTTGGCCTCGCTTTGGGGGCGGCGCGGTGGGGGGGACTCCCTTTGGGGTGGCTGCCGTTTCCCCGGGGAGCGCAAGCCGCCTCAAAGGAGGCCCGTTCCTGGCGGGGCTTCTCCTGGGGGGCTGGCGGGGCATTCCTGCTGGGGGCGACGCTTTTCCTGCGCTTTCCCCAGGGTATCGGCGCTTTCGGTGAGATGCTATCCGCCTGGGGAGCCGCCTTCTTCCAGCCGACGGGGGTCTCCTTCTTGCGGGTTCTCTCCGCCTGGACTTTCTACCACTTGTTGGCCCTCGTGATGGGGCTGGCCGGCGTGTTCCTGGCCTGGAGGGAGAATCTGGCCTGGGGGCGCTTTGCCCTTTTGTGGACTCTGACCGCTTTGCTGGCGGCCTTGCTGCTGCCCGGCAGGACGGTTTTCGATGCGGCCTGGGCGCTGCTTCCCTTGTACCTCCTGGCGGCGTTGGGGTTGAGCCGCGCTTTGAGTCTCCCCGTGCGGGATAAAGTGAGTGCCGGGTTGTTCGCCCTGCTTCTGGTCGTTCTGACGACGCTGATATGGCTCACGCTGGCGGAGATGCCCGCCGGAGAGCCTTCCCTGGCGGAGACGTGGAGCCGCTGGGCGCTCGTAGCCGGGGCGTTGCTCATCGCCCTGGTCGGCGGTGTCCTGGCGCTGGGCTGGGAGCGCAATGCGGCCCTGTGGGGTGGCGCGGCGGGCACGACGCTCGCCCTGGGGCTGGTGATGCTTTCCCAGGCCTGGGGGATGGCGGTGGCGCGCCCCAACAACCCCGCCGAATTGTGGTATCCCTCTCCGGCTCCGGTACGCACGGATTTGCTGCTCGATACGCTGGGCGATGCCGCCGAATGGCACGCCGGGCGGCGCGATGCGCTCTCCATCCGCCTGGATGTAGAATCGCCCGCTTTGCAATGGGCCTTGCGCCGCTTTGACCTCGTTCTCCCGGCGGAGGCCGGTGTGTTGGCAGAGACCGTGCCCCTGGCCGTGATTGCTCCGGAGGGCGCACCCGCTCCCGCCGGCGACGTGTTGTACCGCGGCCAGGATTTTCTCTGGAGCCGGGATGTCGGCTGGGAAGGCGCTCTCCCGCCCGCCGCGGTGCGCTGGTTTGTCTTCCGGGAGGCTCCCCTTCAGAACGAGCGTCTGGTGGTGTGGTTACGCGGCGATTTGTTCCCCGGTGGTTCCGTCCTCCCCCCCGCCTCCGAGCCCCCGGTCTCCTCCCCCGAGGAACAGATGCTCCCCTGAAAGCCCCCACTTCAGCCTTCACCCTTCACCCTTCTGCCTTCACTATGACCTTCCCCTCCATCATTGCCATAGACGGCCCGGCGGCCTCCGGGAAATCCACCCTGGGGTACAAACTGGCGCAGGAATTGGGCTACCTGTACTTCGATACCGGCGTGATGTACCGTGCTGTCACCTGGCTGGCGCTGGATAGCGGCACGGACGTTTACGACGAAGCCGCCGTGACCGCCCTGGCGGAGAGCGCCCGCATCGACGTGCGCCCTCCCAGCAGGGACGATGGGCGCACCGCAGATGTGCTCGTCAACGGGCGGGATGTCACCTGGGAAATACGCCGTCAGGATGTGGAAAGCAAGGTTTCGGTGGTGGCGGCTTATCCGGGAGTGCGGACTGCTCTCACGGAGCAGCAGCGCCGCATCGGGCTGCGCGGGCGAGTCGTCATGGTGGGACGCGACATCGGCACGGTGGTGCTGCCGGAGGCCGATTTGAAAATCTACCTGGACGCCTCGGTGGAGGAACGCGCCCGCCGCCGCTTCACTGAATTGCAGGCGCGGGGCGTTCCTGCTTCGCTGGAGGACATTGCCGCCGCCATGCGCCGCCGCGACAAACTGGATTCGACCCGTCAGGTCGCCCCCCTGCGTCCCGCGGATGACGCTGTCATCCTCAACTCCGATGGGATGTCTGTCGAAGAAGTCCTGGCTTATGTCAAGGCGTTGTGTGAGCGGGAGGCACAGCAGGGATGACCTCCGCATCAGAACGACCGGCTGCTCCGAAACGTGTTCTCCGGCGCAAAGGGGGCGTGTCCGGGTGGCAAGAGTACGACCATGCCCGCTTTGCATGGCGGCGCAAGGCGCTCCTGGGATTGTTGCGCTACGCCCTCTGGCCGCTGCTGGCAAAACTGGATTCCGTGGAGGGGGTGGAAAACGTCCCTGCTCATGGCCCCGTCATCCTGCTGATAAACCACATCGCTTTCATTGACCCCATCGTGGTGATGCACGTTCTCCCGCGGCAGATTGTCCCCATGGCGAAAATCGAGGTGTATGATTATCCCGTCATCGGGATTTTCCCGTATCTGTGGGGCGTCATCCCCGTGCGCCGCGGTGAGGTGGACCGCCGCGCCCTGCGGATGGCTATCCAGGTTTTGCAGGCGGGGGAAATCGTGCTCCTCGCGCCGGAGGGAACCCGAAGTCCGGCTTTGCAGCGCGGCAAGGAGGGGATTGCCTTCATTGCCAGCCGCACAGGCGCACCGGTTGTTCCCGTGGCGCTGGAGGGCACGGAAGGATTCCCGGCGCTGCGCGGCACAAGACGCTGGCGCGGGCCGGGCGTCCAGGTGCGTTTCGGCGCGCCCTTCCGTTTTCGGGAAGACCTGTTCGAGAAACGTCCCTCCCGCCAGCAGTTGCGCCAGATGACCGATGATGCCATGTGCGTTCTGGCGCGCATGCTGCCTCCGCACCGCCGCGGGGTGTACGCCGACCAGATAGACCGCCCGCTTGAAACCATCCGCCCCCTCTCTGCCGCAGAGTTGGGCGGTTGAGATTGCATGTGCCGGGGCATCAAGGCGTTTCGCGGACACAAAACGTCCCGGCGCTCAAATTGCTGAAACTGGTATGATTCTTGCCCGGAAACAACGCTGCCTTGTGAAAAGCCTCCCTGTTAGCACGCC
>DRKV01000150.1 GCA_011051635.1 Chloroflexota bacterium
GTGCCGCTGGGCATTCCAGGGTTCGACGACCGCTTGCTCCCCGGAGGGTTATTGCAGGGCACCACAACGCTCGTTGGCGGCGACCCTGGCATCGGCAAAACTGTTACTGCACTCCACTTTTTACTCAACGGAGCCGCCCAGGGCGAATCCAGTTTGTATATCTCCTTCCAGGAAGACCCGCGTCAACTGAGGAGCATTGCAGAGAATTTTGGTCTCTCCCCCAGTGTACAAGAAGAACGAGGGACTTTCCACTTGGCATATACTTCGCCCGTCGAACTTGACCTCGACAAACACGCTTATGTCATGCTGGAGACCATAAAACGCACCCGGGCCCGGCGCGTGGTAATAGACAGCATCAGTGACTTGCAAGCCGCGGCCCACCGAGGACACAGCCGCTTTTTCGATTTCGTTTACAGCCTGGTGCAATGGTTCAAAGATTACGGGATTACGGCTATGCTCACTGCCGAAATGGGAAGCATCTTTGCATCCGAATTGACCCTCACCGGACGAGGGGTTTCACACATCGCCGACAACATTCTCCTGATGCGATATACCGAAATCGATGGAGAAATCCGGCGGGCGCTCACCATGCTTAGCGCTCGCGGCAGCAGCCACAGCCAAAAAGTTTTCGAATACCTGATAGACGAAACCCGGGGGCCCCGCCTGGGAAACCCAATCAGTAGCGCATTTTCCACCTTCCGCGAGTCCCAGCGAATGTAACCGTGCATCTCCCACACACATTCTCCCAGGCCGGGTTGCAAGCCCTACAACGTCTCAGCATCACTTTGGGCGCCACCCTATCCATCCAGGACGAGAGCGCTTCTTTTCTGGAATGGGTGGTATCTATCCTCTCCCCTTCCGTAGTAGCACTGTTCGTACGCAGCGAGACCGACGAGACGCTGCACTTCATCGAAGGAAGCCCCTCTCCGCAGAACAGGAATGTCCCTCTTCCCATGGGGTTCAACCCTTGGAAATGGCTGGAAACCCAGGGAATTGCCGTTCATCATGAGGCACAATATGTTATTCCCCTGAGTGTAGAGGGAGAGATTTTCGGGATTTTGTGCCTGGCGCGGCCAGAATCGCTCAACGAAACCAGCGAACAAGTACTGGACATCGCCGCCACGATGCTGAGTTCCATTTTGCGAAATATCCAGCGCTACCGGGATGTTGAGGCCTTGGTGGAGGAGAGAACAGCCGCTCTGCGCGCCAGCGAGGAGCGCTACCGCTTGATTTCCGAAACTGTCTCAGATTTCGCCTACGCGGCGCGGGTAACAGAAGACGGCACCATCATCCCGGAATGGGTAACCGACTCTTTTTACCGTGTGAGCGGCTATAAGCCCCGGGAGTTGACCGCCCTGGACGGCTGGACCCCCATAATAGTGAAGGAAGACCTGGGAGTCGGCCAGAAACGACGGGGAAAAGTGCTGGCCGGGCAAAGCGACGTGGGAGAATTTCGCGTTCGCTTCAAAGATGGCTCCGTCCATTGGCTACGGGATTTCACCCGCCCCGTCTGGGATGAGAAGGCTGGGCGAGTGGTGCGCCTTTACGGTGCGGCACAGGATATTACGGCTTACAAGCAGGCCCAACAAGCGCTGGAGCAAAGCGCCGCCGAGGCCAATGCCCTGCTAGAAACTGCCGGCGCTATCACTTCGCTAAACCTGGAGCAGGTGCTAAACACCATCATCCAACGTGCCCGGGAACTATTTCAAGCCGATGGAAGCCGTATTCACCTGCTGGAGGCCGATGGGTACACGTTACACTGCGTGGTAGCCCATCATGATGCCGCCGGACAGGTAATGGCTATGCCCATCCATTTGGGGGAGGGTTTCACGGGAAAGGTGGCTGCAGAAGGGAAAGCGCGCATCATCAATGATACGGAGGCCGAAGACGAAGGCATGCACGTGCCCGGCACCCCTGCAGAAAGCGAGGCACTGATGCTGGCCCCCCTGCAACGGGGAGAGAAAATTATTGGGGTAATGACCGTCTCCCGCGTGGGAACGGAGCGCCCCTTCTCCCAACACGACCTGAAACTCTTGCAGGCGTTTGCAGCCCAGGCCGCTATCGCCATCGCCAACGCCCAACTCTACGAAAAACGCCGCCATTTTGCATCTCAAATCCAGGCGGTCAATCAGTTGGCGGAGCAACTTCTCAACATCCAGCAAGCCGTACCGGCCTACGTCGCGGTCTGCGAGATGCTCTCCCATCTCACCCCCTCCATACAGTACATTCTCATCAGCCGCCAGGAGAGGGAACTGCGCCCCGTCTACGTGTGGGAGAAAGGCACGGAGAACGCCCGGCCCCAGCCACTGCCCGCGCATTCTCCGTTGCTTGCTCTGCAGCAGCAGGCCGCGGATTCCCGCCGTTTGCAATCCATCGCAGCCGCGCCGGCGGCTGTTTGCGCGCCGCTCGTCCACGGCGAGAGAACCTTCGGCACATTGAGCGTCGTCTTCTCGGAAGAACACATTCTACAAGAGGAAGATACCACCCTGGTAAATGTGATAGCCAGCCTTCTGGCCAGCGCATTGGAAAACATCCGCCTTTTTGACGAATTACACCACCAATTAGAGCACATCCGCACCCTGCACCTGGTGGACCGCGCCATCAGCGCCAGCGTCGACCTGGACGTAACCCTGAAGGTCATCCTGGAGCAGATTCGTATCCACCTGCAGGCCGACATCACCGCGGTGTTCCTGCTGGACACTTACATGCAGCACATTCCCTGCAGGACATTGGATGGGTTGCATGGTGGTATTTCCCTGCGACAAATCATCATGAACACCCGCTCACCGGTGGTGCGCCAGGTTCTGCTCTCTCAGCAACCCGCCACCATTTATGACCGGGAAGTCTTGAAAACGGTCTTTGTCTCACCGCAGTGGCTGGCACAAGAGAACATCGTCTGTGTGGAATTAACTCCCCTGATTGCCAAAGGGCAAACGCGCGGCATCCTGGGTATCTTCTATCGTCATGAGTGCCCAGCACACCCCAAAGAACATGCTCTCATCCAGGCCATCGCGCGGCAGACGGCTCTCGGAGTAGAACACATCCAATTGTTCGAGCAGTTACAACACACTACCCTGCAACTGGCTGCCGCCCAAGACCAAGTTTTGGAACACTGGGCCTTGCTCGTCGAAGCCCACGGACAAGAGCCATCCGGCGCCACCCTCAATATGGCCAACATAGCCGTTTCTATTGGACAAATGCTGCATCTCTCGGACGAAGATATCCACCACCTGCGCCGGGGAATACTCCTGCACGATATTGGCATGTTGCTAATCCCCGAAGTCAATCCGAGAAGGGACGGGCCTCTCTCCGAAGAGGAAAGACGCATCTTGAAGGAACATCCCTATCTGGGATATGAATTCCTCAAGCCATTGGAGTTTTTGCAGCCCGCGCTGGATGTGGTGCGCCACCACCATGAGCGCTGGAACGGGAGCGGGTATCCCCATGGATTGAGTGGCGCGGACATCCCCCTGAACGCCCGCATAGCCGCGGTAGCCGACGTGTGGACTGCAATGACCTCCCTCCGTCCCTACCGCCCCGCGCTTGCCCCGAAAGAAGCGCTGCAAATCATCCAGGCCCAGGCCGGCAAAGCCTTTGACCCCCAAGTTGTCGAAGCCTTGAGCATCTTAGTACAATCGTGAGGAACACCCCATGCGCACTTCAGACCTCAACTGGATGGATGTAGAAGCATATTTGCAACACGACGACCGCATCATGTTCGTATTGGGAGCCTGTGAACAGCACGGCTACCTCAGTCTGTTGACCGATGTAAAAATTCCGCTGGCGCTGGCCGACGCGGCCTCCCAACGCACCGGCGTTTTGGTGGCTCCGCCGCTTAACTTCGGTGCATCCCCCTATTTTCTTGCCTATCCGGGAACGCTCTCCCTGCGGGTGACCACCCTGATGGACCTCACCGAAGACCTGGTGCGTTCCGCCTATCGGCAGGGTTTCCGCCGGATGTTGATTCTCAACGGCCACGGCGGAAACGAGCCTGTACGCGGGCGGCTTTACGAAGTAGCCGACCAGTTGCCCGGGTTGCGCTTGCGCTGGTACGCCTGGTGGACCTCCCACAGCGTCGAACAGGTCGCCTTGAACCACGGCTTGAAGCCATCCCACGCCAACTGGCTGGAGGCCTTCCCCTTCACTATCGTCAGCGACTTGCCCGAAACGCCCAAGCCGCCTCCTTACATCCCCGGCTTGATGGGAGCGGAGGAGGCCCGTCAGGTTTACGGAGACGGCTCCTTCGGCGGGCCGTACCGCGCCGAGAGCACCATCATGAACGAACTTTTCGAGGCCGCCCTGGACGATATTCTCGATTTGCTGGCATAAGGTAGGACAACTGCGAGCAGTTATCCTACAACAGTGCATCCGACATTTTGGCGCGGTTGACCAAACCTGTGACAACGCGTACAATGGGGAAGGCACCCCCGGCGGAACAACCTGCCGAGAGAAACCCAAACAACTGCATTCGCATTGAACCCAAGGGGGAAGGTCTCCTTGGGTTTTCTGTTGCCTCATCAAATAAGGAGCCTGCTATGTCCGCACCCCCCAAGAAAGAAGTTATCATCGCCCCCGAAGCCCCCGCGGCCATTGGCCCCTACTCCGTTGCCATTCGGGCCGGGCAATTCGTCTACACCGCCGGACAAATCGGGATAGACCCCGCTATCGGCGCAATTGTCTCCGGCGGGGTAGAAGCCGAGACCCGACAGGCTCTCACCAACTTGAAGCACGTCCTGGAAGCCGCCGGTTCCAGCCTCAAAAATGTAGTCAAAACCACCGTCTTCTTGCGTGATATGGAAGACTTTGGCCGCATGAACGCTGTCTACGCCGAATTTTTCACCGAGGACTACCCGGCACGCTCCGCCGTCCAGGTTGCCGCTCTACCCAAAGGCGCAGCCGTTGAAATCGAGGCCGTTGCTCTCGTGAGCCGCTACTACGGCGATTAACTCCTATGAACGGTGCGCTGATTTTGGTAGTGGACGATGAACCGCATATCGTCCAATTGGCGCGCATGTACCTGGAACAGGCCGGCTTTCGGGTCATGGCGGCTTCTACCGGAACGCAAGCCCTGCAAGCGATAGCGCGCCACCGCCCGGCTCTTGTTGTCCTGGATATCATGCTGCCAGAGATGGACGGCTTCACCATCTGCCGTCAACTGCGGGAGAAAGGTGATAAGACCCCGGTGCTGATACTCACCGCCAGGGACGACGATATAGACAAAATTCTGGGGCTGGAACTAGGGGCGGACGATTACCTGACCAAGCCCTTCAACCCGCGCGAACTCGTGGCGCGGGTCAAAGCCATCCTGCGTCGCGAGGCCATGCGGCAGGAAGATTTCACCCTGGAACAGCCTATCCGCATCGAAGACCTGGAAATAGACCCCGCGGCGCGAGAGGTGCGTTTGAACGGCAAACTCATCGCTCTGCGTAATCAGGAATTCGATTTATTGCTTGTTCTCGCCCGGCACTACGGCATTGTCCTCAGCCGCCAAAAACTACTGGAACTTGCCTGGGGGTACGACTTCTACGGGCAGACCCGCACTGTGGACGTTCACATCAGCCACCTGCGCAAAAAACTGAACGGCAGCCGCGTCTCCATCGAAACCATCAGCGGAATAGGGTACAAACTGGTCTCCTGATGTGGCATTCACTGCGCGCCCGCTTGTGGTTGACTTACGCCGCGCTGGTGGTTTTCGTCCTCACCATCGTGGGGCTGGGACTGGTACTCTATCTGCTCCGCAACCCCGCCCTCGATAGACAAACCATCCAACGCCTGGAGGCCACTTCTGCGGTCCTGATAGCGCGTCTGCGGCAAGAGCGCGGCCTGCCGCGTACCCCACCCGAGCGGGAGGCCGCCCTGCAACGGGTTGCCAACGCCCTAAACGTGCGCATCCTGCTCCTGCGGCCCGATGGAACCGTGGTGGCCGACTCCCACCAACAGGATAGCGCCGCCATCACCATTCCCAAGCGCCTGGTAGGCCGCTCAACCGGTCTCGTGCGAGATACCAACGGAAAGGGCTGGTTGTTTGCAGCCCGCGCCCTCCCTCAAGAAGGGGGATGGATATGGACGCTGGCCGAACGCCCCTCACGCCTCAAAGTCGTCCGGGCGCTCTTCGCAGATGAATTTCTCTCCCTCTTCACGCGTACCGCCTTGCTCGCTCTCAGCCTGGCCTTTCTCCTGGCCTACGCCATCACGCGCTGGGTCGCGGCCCCGCTGCAAGAGATAGCCGCTTCTGCAGAGGCGCTCGCCCAGGGCGAAATGCGTTCCGTCCCCATTGGAGGTCCCAGTGAGGTGCAATCCCTGGGACGCGCCTTTAATGCCATGTCCCAGCAGGTACAGGCCAGCCGCCAATCCCAGCGGGACTTCGTCGCCAACGTCTCCCACGACCTGAAGACCCCGCTCACCGCCATTCGGGGCTTCGCGCAGGCCCTGCTTGACGGCACCGCCGATACACCGGAAACCCGGCATCAGGCCGCCCAGGTGATTTACGATGAAGCCGGGAGAATGTACCGCATGGTGATGGATTTGCTGGAACTGGCCCGCTTTGATGCGGGTACCGCCAAACTGAAAATTGCCCCCCTGGATATGGAGCAACTGCTCCGGCGCCTGCTCGAACGTTTTTCCCCTCTCGCCGAAGAAAAAGCCATCCGTCTGGAGTTCATCCCAAAGGGAGAAATCCCGCCCATTTTCGCAGACGAGGACCGCCTGACCCGCGTCTTCACCAACCTGATAGAGAACGCCCTGCGGCACACCCCCCGGCAGGGGACGGTGACCGTCATCCTGGCTACGGAGGGACGCACGGTATGCGTAGATGTGAAGGACAGCGGTCCGGGAATCCCTGAAGAGGCCCTCCCCCACATCTTCGAGCGCTTCTACCAGGTAGATGCGTCCCGCTCCGGGCGGCAGGAGCGCGGCAGCGGGCTGGGACTTTCCATTGCCTACGAAATCATCCAGGCGCACGGAGGCCAAATCCATGCCGCCAACCGCCCCGAAGGTGGAGCCATCTTCAAAGTACGTCTGCCGGCAGAGAAGGGGCAGGCATCAGCGGTCAGGTGACAGCGGTCAGTGGTCAGCCGTCAGTGGTCCGCGGTCAGCCGTCTGTGGTCTGTGGTCAGTGGTCAGCCGTCTGTGGTCTGCGGTCAGCCGTCAACCGTCCACGGTCAACGGTCATCATTCATCATTCACCATTCCGCCTCATCCCTCATGCTCCCTACCGTCTCGGTTATCATCCCGTGTTACAATGAGGCGCGCACCATTCGCCTTTTGCTGCAAGCCCTCTACGAACAAACCTACCCGCAAGAACGCATGGAAGTGGTCATTGCCGACGGCATGTCCACCGATTCCACGCGTCGGGAAATCGCGGCCTTCAGCGAAACGCATCCCGACCTGAGCGTGCGCGTTGTGGACAACCCGCAGCGCCACATCCCCGCCGCTCTCAACCAGGCGTTGGCAGCCGCCCGCGGCGAAATCATCGTCCGCCTGGATGCCCACTCCGTGCCCCGCCGCGACTACGTCGCTCACTGCGTGGCCGACCTGCAAGCCGGGCGCGGCGATAACGTCGGCGGCGTGTGGGAAATCCTCCCCGGAGCGGATACCCGAACAGGACGCGGCATCGCCCTGGCCGCCGCCCACCCGCTGGGGGTCGGCGATGCACGTTACCGCTACGCCGACCAGGCCGCCGCTGTAGATACCGTCCCTTTCGGGGCTTTCTACCGCTCCCTGGTGGAACGCATCGGCTCCTTCGATGAAAATTTGCTCACCAACGAAGATTACGAATTCAACACCCGCGTCCGGCAGAATGGCGGCACCGTCTGGTTGAACCCCGCCATTCGGGCACGGTATTACGCCCGTCCCACATTGCGTGCCCTGGCGCGGCAATACTGGCGTTACGGCTTCTGGAAATGGAAAATGCTGCGCCGCTACCCCGCGACCCTCCGCTGGCGGCAAGCCCTCCCGCCCCTCTTCGTTCTTGCGCTGCTGCTTCTGCCCATCCTGGGCATCTGGCTGCCCGCGGCGCGCCTCCTGTGGCTGCTCCAGACCGGAACCTACCTGCTGGCGCTGACGTTTATCGCCCTGTCAACCGCCTGGCGGCAGCGCTCCTTCTTGACGGGGCTGAGCACCGCCCTGGCAATCGCCACCATGCACCTGACCTGGGGCAGCGCCTTTCTGTGGAGCATGGTGGACGACGGACGATGGACGGTAGACGGTAGACGGTAGACAGTCAACCGTCCACGGTCAGTCGTCTGTGGTCCGTCGTCCCCCACCCCTACTCACCATTCCCTCGAAACCCCCTTGGATACTCGTCCCATTGACCCGGTACAACTTACCGTCCGCTGGCGGCTCAAGCCCCGCGAACGCCAAACTCTGCTTGTCCTCGGCGACTTGCTGGCCACGGTCACCGCGTTGCTGCTGGCGCTTCTCTTCTGGTACCAGGGGGAAGCCTACCTGCAAAAATTCGGCTTCGAGGAATTTTTGCGCACTCGCCCGCCGCTCTGGTTCTACGCCCTGCCATTCATCTGGCTGGTATTGATGGTCGAACTGTACGACGTGCATCGCGCCGGCAATTGGCGCGCTACGGTGAGCGGCGTCACCACCGCGGCCGGCATCGGACTAACCATCTACCTGGCGCTGTTTTTCTTCTACACCGACCCGCCGCGTTCCCTGCTCCCCCGCCGCGGGGTGGCCGGTTTCTTCCTCGGGGCCTCGTTCTTCACTCTGCTGTGGCGCGCCATCTACATCCGCATCTTCACCACCCCGCGCTTCATGCGTCGCGTCCTGCTGGTAGGAGCGGGACGTTCTGGACAAGCCCTGCTGCGGGTTTTCAAATCCCTGTGGCCGCCGCCCTTTTACCTCGTCGGGCTGGTAGATGATGACCCTCAAAAAGAAGGGCAGACTATCGAGAACTTCCCCGTCCTCGGAGACAGTCACGCCCTGCGAAACCTCGTCACAGAACACAACATCTCCGACATCCTGGTCGCCATCTCTGGCGAGATGAGCGAATCCATGTTCCAGGCATTGCTGGATACCCAGGAAGCCGGCGTGGAAATCACCCGCATGCCCGTCATGTACGAGGAACTCTTGCAACGCGTCCCCATCCATTACCTGGATGCCAACTGGCTGCTGCGTTCCTTTGTGGACGAATCCCGCACCAGCGGATTCTACGCCCTTTTCAAGCGCCTCCTTGACATCGCCGGGGGCCTGACCGGAACGCTCTTTTTGCTGCTCTTCTTCCCCTTGATTGCCCTGGCAATTTACCTGGACGACGGGCGGCCCATCTTTTACACCCAAGTGCGCCTGGGACGGGGGGGACAACCTTACCGTATCATCAAATTCCGCACCATGCGCCGCGATGCCGAACCGGACGGCAAGGCCCAATGGGCCAAAGAGAACGACGACCGCGCCACGCGGGTGGGACGCGTTCTCCGCAAAACGCACCTGGACGAACTGCCTCAATTCATCAACGTCCTGCGGGGGGAGATGAGCCTGGTAGGGCCGCGCGCCGAGCGTCCCCAACTGGTGGAGTACTTTCAACAATACGTCCCCTTCTACCGCACGCGGCTGCTCGTCAAACCCGGCATCACCGGATGGGCGCAGGTCAACTTCGGTTACGCCTCCACCATCGAAGAGACCGGCATCAAACTGGAATACGACCTGTATTACATCAAGCATCGCACGCTGTGGATGGATATCGTCGTCCTGCTGCGCACGCCTTGGACCGTCATCGGCCTGCGGGGAAGGTAATTTGCCATGCAAACCGCGAAACCTCCCTCCCACAAGGCGCGTCTCGTCATCCCCAACAAATTCGTATTGTTGGGCGATGTCTTTCTCATCGTAGTCGCCGCCCTGGGGGCTTTTGCGCTGCGGCTGGACCTGGGAACCCTGTTCATTTTCTATTTTCCTCAGGCCATCTGGATGGCCTTGCTGGCCCTGCTCATCAAACCTCTGCTGTACTACGCCTTCGGCCTGTACCGCCGGGTATGGGCCTACGCCAGCATCTGGGAACTGCTGGTCATCATCGTGGCGATTACCGCCGCTTCCATCGGCCTCTCGCTGGGGGTATTGCTCCTCACCACCATCCAGCAAGCCCTTCCCAATGTACGCTATCTGGGCTTCCCGCGCTCGGTGCTGCCCATTGACTGGCTGCTCTCCCTCGTTCTGGTAGGAGGCTTCCGCTTCGCCCTGCGTGTGGTCAGCGAATGGCGCTTCGCACCGGGAAGCGCCAACGGCGGACGGCGCGTTCTCGTGGTGGGAGCAGGCGACGCCGGAGCGCTGGTGGTGCGCGAGATGCAGCGCAGTTCTTACATCAACTACAACCCTGTGGGCTTCGTGGATGACGACCCTCTAAAACAGAATCAGCGCATCCACAACGTCCCGGTGCTGGGAACTATCGCCGATTTGCCCCGCCTGACTATCCAAAAACATGCCGACGAGGTGGTGATTGCCATTCCCAGCGCCTCAGGGGATGTGTTGCGCCGCATCACCGACATCTGCCGCAAAGCAGGCGTCCCCTTCCGCACTATGCCCGGCATTTACGAGTTGATTGGGGGGCAGGTAGGTATCAATCGCCTGCGCGAGGTCAACATCACCGACCTCTTGCGCCGCGCTCCCACCCGCATGGAACACCAGGAAATCGGGCGGCGGCTGATGGACAAACGCGTCCTCGTCACCGGCGCGGGCGGCTCCATCGGGCGCGAACTGTGCCGTCAAATTGCCCGCTGGAACCCCAACAGCATCATCCTGCTCGGGCACGGCGAAAACAGCATCTTCGAGACCCTCACCGAATTGCGGGAGACCTTCCCCAGTTTACCCATGTATCCCGTGATTGCCGACGTGCGGGACCGCGACCGCCTGTACGGAGTCTTCGACACCTACCGCCCTCAACTCGTCTTCCACGCCGCGGCCCACAAGCACGTCCCTCTCATGGAGGTCAACGTCGAGGAGGCCGTCACCAACAACATCCAGGGGACGCGCAACGTGGTCGAAATGTGCCTCACCTGGGACGTGGAACGCATGACCCTCATCTCCACCGACAAGGCCATCCGCCCCACCAGCGTGATGGGGGCTACCAAGCGCATCGCCGAACTCATCACCCTGGATGCCGCCCACCGCTCCGGGCTGCCCTTCTCCGTGGTGCGCTTCGGCAACGTCCTGGGGAGCCGCGGCAGCGTGGTGCCCTTCTTCAAGCGCCAGATTGCCCGCGGCGGCCCCGTCACCGTGACGCATCCCGACATGAAGCGCTATTTTATGACCATCCCCGAAGCCGTCCATCTCGTCCTCCAGACCACAGCCCTGGGCGACGGCGGGGAGGTCTTCGTCCTGCGCATGGGGGAGCAAATCCGCATTCTCGACCTGGCAAGCGACCTCATCCGCCTTTCGGGGCTGGAACCCGGCAGAGACATCGAAATCGTCTTCACCGGCATCCGTCCCGGCGAAAAACTGAGCGAGGAACTGTGGGACCGCTGGGCGCGCTACGAAGACACCGCCCACCCCGACATCCTGCGCCTGGCGGAGGAAGACATCCTCACCGGAGAGGCCCTGCACCGCGTCGTGGACGACCTCATCCACCTGGCGCGGCAGGGCGAACGGGAACAAATCATCCGCATTTTCGACGAGACTATTCCGGGGGCTGCCGTCAGCATCCAGCCGCCCGCCGAAATGACCGCCTACCTGTAAACCATGCGCGTAAACGCCCAAGCGTGGCAAGAATTCCTGGATACCCACTACCCCCAGGCTCACCTGCTCCAAACCGCCGCCTGGGGAACCTTGAAGCGCGCCTTCGGCTGGCAGCCCGAATACCTGGTGGTGGGCACAGCCGGGGCGCAAATTTTGTTCCGCGAACTTCCTCTGGGTTTCACCGTGGCTTACATCCCCAAGGGCCCCCTCGGAAAGCCGGATTTGGCCTTCTGGAAGCAGGCGGATACCCTCTGCCGTCAGAGGAGGGCAATCTTTTTGAGAGTGGAACCCGATTTTTGGGAAGATGCCCCCCCTTTTGGAGGGGGTGCGCGCCCCCTCAAAGCGCGTCCCGCCCCCCAGGCTGTCCAGCCCCGCCGCACCCTGGTGGTGGACCTCACCCCGGATGAGGACGCCATCCTGGGGCGGATGAAACAAAAAACGCGCTACAACATCCGTTTGGCTATGCGCAAAGGGGTGCGCGTCCGCCCCTCGGATGACCTCCCCGCCTTCCACGCCCTGATGCAAACCACCGGAGAGCGCGACAATTTCGGCATCCACAGCCTGGAATACTATCGCCGCGCCTACGACCTGTTTCACCCCCTGGGGGCCTGCGAACTGCTCCTGGCCGAGTACGAAGGCCAGCCGCTGGCCGGGCTGATGGTCTTTGCCTGGGGAAAGCGGGCCTGGTATTTTTACGGGGCTTCCAACAACCAGGAGCGCAACCGGATGCCCACCTACCTGCTCCAGTGGGAGGCCATGCGCTGGGCCAGGAACCGCGGCTGCACCTCCTACGACCTGTGGGGCGTGCCCGATGAGGACGAGGCCGTCCTGGAAGCCGCCTTCACCGAGCGCCGCGAGGGCCTGTGGGGGGTGTACCGCTTCAAACGCGGCTTCGGCGGGCAACTCAAACGCGCTGCCCCCCCGTTGGACCGGGTGTACCGCCCCATCCTGTACGCCGCTTACCGGCGCTGGGCGAGGCGGGGCAAAGAATGAGCGCCCCTCATTACTGTTTCCGATGCGGGGCGGCGCTGGTCTCCCGCACGCTTGAAGGGCGTCGGCGCGAAGTCTGCCCGGCCTGTGGATGGGTGCATTACGCCCAATTGAAGGTGGGCGCGGCGGCGCAAATCGTCGTGGAGGGATGCTTGCTGCTCTCCCTGCGGGCTGCCGCCCCCTTCGCCGGCACGTGGAACCTGCCCGCCGGATACGTGGAGACCGACGAAGACCCCGCCCGCGCCGCAGAACGCGAAGCCCTGGAGGAAACCGGCCTGCGCGTGCGCGCCGTAAGCCTGGAAGCGGCCATCTACTTCGACGACGACCCCCGCGGCAACGGCTTGCTGCTGGTGTACGCCTGCGAGGTGCTGGGCGGCAGCCTGCATCCCAACGCCGAGAGCGCCGCTCTCCGCTTTTTCGCCCCCGAAGACATCCCGCCCAACCTGACCGGGGCGGGGCACCGCCGAGCCATTCTCCGCTGGCAGCGCCGCGCCCGCCGGGGAGCCTTTCGCCCCCGCCCCGGCGAGGAATCCCCTTCCCCGGACGGGTAGGCTGGAACCCCTGCCCTGTACCCATCAAGTCCACCGTGCGGACTTTTCTCCCGCCAACTCGCCTTCCTGTTCATCGCACAGCGACACGGGGAACACAGGGCATCTTTGGGTAAAACGCCGTGTTCCCTGTGTCCCCGTGTGAGCACGCGATACGCTTGCGCTACCCCACGTCCAGGCGCCGGCAAAGACAGGGCGAGAAGCAAACAACTCCCCCCACGTGCTCATTTGCAAACTTTCCTACTTTCCCACTTGCAAACTTGGAAACTTCCCCATGTCCTGGAACACCCTCATCGCCTCCTTCCCTGAGCCGCACTTCCTGCAAACCGAACAATGGGCGCGGGTCAAGGCGCGCATCGGCTGGCAAGCGCACTATCTGACCTGGACGGAGACCGGCTTTCAGGCCCGCTCCCGCCCGCCCGAAACGACGCCGGAAGACATCCAGGCCGCGGCCCTCGTGCTGGAGCGGCGCATCCCCCTGGGGGGCTTCGCCGCCCGCCTGAGCCTGCTCTACGCCCCCAAAGGGCCGCTCCTGCGCTCCCCCCACGACTTGGCTATGCGCAACAGGGTGCTGGACGACTTGCAGCACTTCGCCCGCCGCCGCGGGGCTATCTTCATCAAGATTGACCCCGACATCCGCCTGGGGACGGGCATCCCCGGCACGCCGGAGGCCGCAGAATCCCATCTGGGAGGCGCTTTCCAGGAGGAACTTCGCGCCCGCGGCTGGCGCTACTCTCCCGACCAGATTCAGTTCCGCAACACCGTCCTGGTGGACCTCACCCCCGAGGAAGACGCCATCCTGGGGCGGATGAAGCAAAAGACGCGCTACAACATCCGTTTGGCTATGCGCAAGGGAGTGCGGGTGCGCCCCGCCGCCCCACAGGATTGGGGACCGCTCTACCGCATGTACGCCGAGACCGCCCGGCGGGACGGCTTCATCATCCGCAACGAGACCTACTACCGCACCGTCTTCGAGACCTTCAGCACCTCCGCAGACCCCGCCCTGGAGGCCCTGATTGCCGAGGTGGAGGGTGAGGCCGTGGCCGCGGTGGTGATTGTCCGCTTTGCCGGGCGGGCTTACTACCTGTACGGCATGTCCCGCCCCGTGCATCGCAACAAGATGCCCTCTTACCTGCTCCAGTGGGAGGCGATGCGCCGCGCCAAAGAAGCCGGCTGCACCCTCTACGACCTGTGGGGCGCGCCGGAACGATTTGACGAAAGCGACCCCATGTGGGGCGTCTTCCGCTTCAAGAGCGGCTTCGGCGGGCAGGTGGTGCGCACCCTGGGAGCCTGGGATTTCATCGCCCGTCCCTGGTGGCACCGCATCTACGCCGACCTCATACCGCGGGCGCAGCGTTTGGCAAAGTTTTTGCACACCCAGCCTCA
>DRKV01000151.1 GCA_011051635.1 Chloroflexota bacterium
CGGCTCAGCGTACACGGCAATTTCGGAAATGGCGACGCGCCCCACCAGGCGGGGGGTGTGTTCCTCGCGGCGGCCAAAAGGAGGGCGAAAGGCCAGCGAGGCAAGGCTGAGCAGGCCTATCTTGAGGAAATCACGTCGGGAGATGTTCATGGGGGAGGAAATTCATGAAATGCCGCACCAGGCTTCCAACTCGCGAGCGGTAGCCTCGAAACGGGTGCGGGCATCTCCAAGCAGTTTCTGTGCGGCGCGGATATCCGCCCGCTGGCAGGCATGTTCAATCTCCTGGCAGATATCGGCCAACGTTTGGCTGCCAAAAGTGGCGCTGAGGCCTTTGACGCCGTGGGCGATGCGTTGGGCTGTTTCAAATTTGCGGAGCGAAACCAGGTCCTCCATTTTTGAGAATTTCTGGGGCGTTTCGGCCAGAAAGACCTCAATCAGTTCACTGATGGCGTGGCGTTCCCCGCCGAGAATGGCCTGCAAGTCCTCGAGAGTGGGAGGATGAATATATTCCCATTCCCTTTCGAGGGGGGAATTTCCGTTGTCGGGCAGGCTCGTTCTTTCCGGCTGAGGAAGGGGGACGGTGTCTTCTTCGGATTGGGGAATGCGAATGTGAAGCGGAGAGGTTTGGCGCGAGAAGGGGCGCAGCGGGCGGGTGCCGCGGGCTTTGATGGGCTTGCAACGCCGCAAAATTTCTTTGAGTTGGGTGACTTGTACCGGCTTGCTGAGATAGGCATCCATGCCGACGGCCAGATATTTTTCCCGGTCGCCTTTGAGGGCGTGCGCTGTCATGGCGACGATAGTTGGCTGCCGGTTGGTGGGGATGTTCTCCCGTATGTAGCGCGTGGTCTCTACGCCGTCCATTTCGGGCATTTGCACGTCCATGAGCACCACGTCGTAGAGTTGGCGCTCCAATGCCTCGGTGACCTCGATGCCGTTGGCGGCGATGTCGGCGCGGTACCCCAGTTTGCTGAGAATCCCCAGGATGACTTTCTGGTTGATGAGGTGGTCTTCGGCTATCAGGATGCGCAGCGGGTGTTTGCTGCCCATGTCTGGCTCGAAGACATCGGCGATGGGGCGCGTCGAGGGACGCTTGCGGTGGTCCACGGCGCTAATCAGGGCGTTGTAAAGTTGCAACGATTTGATGGGCTTGGTGAGGTGGGTGATGTAGCGAGAACCGGCCCGAAAACGCTGCCGGTTGCCCATCGGGGAGAGAACGATGAAGGCTGTCTCGGTAGGGAAGATTTCTCCCAGTTTGGTGACCAGTTCGTTGCCGGAAAGCCCCTGGATAGAGATGTCCAGGACGACGATATCGAAGGGAGTATGGGCGGCGCGTTCCTGTACCTCCTGGAGTGAGCCGGCTGTGACGGGGAGCATTCCCCAGGCCTCCATTTGGCGGGAGAGCACCGTACGATTGGTTGCATTGTCGTCCAGGATGAGGACGTTTTTGTTGCGCAAGAGGGGCTGCGTGCCGCGATGATGCACGGATTGAGCCGCCGAAGCCGCCTTCATCCGCAAACTGAAGGAGAACGTAGAGCCGATGCCGACCTGACTCTCGGCCCATATCCGGCCTCCCATCATTTCTATCAGGCGTTTGCTGATGGTGAGACCCAGGCCGGTTCCCCCGAATTTCCGCGTTGTAGAGGCGTCAGCCTGGCTGAAGGCGTCGAAAATCCGTCCCAGCCGCTCCTCAGGGATGCCAATGCCTGTATCCTGAACGGCAAAGGTGATTTCGTGGGTGTCGTTGGGCTGCGGGTGGCTGGTTACGGTCACAATCACCTCGCCCTCCTGGGTGAATTTGACCGCATTGCTCAACAGGTTGACCAGTACCTGGTGGATGCGGGTCACGTCACCGATGACCATGGGAGGGGCATGCTCTGGCACGATGTAGGTGAGTTCCAGATTTTTCTCCTGAGCCTGGCGGGCAACCAGGTCCAGGGCCGATTCGACGCATTCGTGCAAGTCGAAAGGTTGTTCTTCCAATTCCATCTTGCCCGCTTCGATTTTTGAAAAATCGAGAATGTCGTTGATGACGTTGAGCAGTGCGTTGCCGCTGGTGCGGATGGTCTCGATGTAATCCTGCTGTTCCAGGGAGAGGTCGGTCTCCAACAAGAGACTGGTCATCCCGATGACGGCATTGAGCGGAGTGCGGATTTCGTGGCTCATGTTTGCCAGAAACTCGCTTTTGGCGCGGTTGGTGGCTTCGGCGGCTTCTCGCGCCTGGCGGAGGGCTTCCTCTGCTTCCTTGTGATGGGTAATGTCTCGGGAAACGGCCACGGTTTCGCTGACGGCGTGGGTTTGCGGGTCGCGAATGACTTTGTTGGTCGTTTCCAGCCAAATGTATTCCCCCGATTTGCGGCGGGCGCGATGGGTGATAGTGTAGGTTTGCCCCTTGCGGTATCCTTCCTGGGTGGTGCGGACGATGTCAACCACGTCGTCTGGATGGGTCAGGTCGTAAATGGATTTGCCCAGTAATTCGTCGGGAGTGTAGCCCAGAATTCCCTCACTGGCCGGCGATACGTACAGAAAGACGCCCTGCGGGGAGAACTTGGCAATCATATCTGTCGCATTCTCTGCCAGCAAGCGAAAGCGCTCCATGCTCTCGCGTAGTTCGGTTTCTACGGTGTGCAGGCGCTGTTCGTATTCTTTTTGGCGGGTGATGTCGGTGAATGCCAGGACGATACCGCTAATTTCACCCTCGTCATCCAGTAAAGGCGCGCCGTTCAGCGTCAGGTAACGGACTCGGTCGTTTTTGCCGTAAAGCAGGTATTCTTCATTTTGCAGGGGGGCATGGCTTTTGAGGATAACGTGGAATGGTTGTTCTGCCGGCTGCAAAAGGGTGCCGTCCGGGCGGGCCAGTTGCCACAGAGGCGCATCATAGGGTAACTCCAGATTATCCCCCTGCTCTTGGATGCCAAAGATATCGCGGGCGTATTGGTTGATGAACAGAATGCGTCCGCTGGCGCTCAGTACCAGAATGCCGGCGATATCCGTCTGCATGATGCTGTCTAGCAGGTCGCGTTCTTGTTTCAGGGCTTTGGCAGCCTGCACACGACGGGTGATATCCTGCAGGTAGGCAACAGCGATGCGGTGGTTGTCAACGTACAGCCTGCCCAAACTGATTTCAAGGGGGACTTCTGTTCCGTCTCTTCTGCGCCCCATCAATTCCCGCTGTACTTTGGCGGGGCCGTGCTCTCTGTCTTCTCGCAGGAAGTTTTCGTAGAGATGGTTATGCTCCCGATGGTATCGGGCGGGGATGAGCATATTGGGCGGCTTGTTGAACAATTCTTCTCTGCTGTAACCGAAAATTCGAGCCGCTGTCTCA
>DRKV01000152.1 GCA_011051635.1 Chloroflexota bacterium
CTGGATTGCGTGCCATACCCTGGACTGCACCGTGGGCCGAAAGGCCGATGCCAATACCGCCGCCCAGCGCGCCAATCATAGCCAGGCCGGCACCAATCAGTTTCGCAGCAGCAACAATATCTCCGCTCATTGTGTTTCCTTGCCTCCGAGAGTGTTAGGGTTAGGTGTTAGGGTTGCGAGTTAGGGGGTTAGGGATTAGGGATTAGGGATTTGGGATTTGGGACTAGGGGACTAAACGACTACAAGACTAAAATCACGCGTGGGCTTCGTCGTGATGTTCGCCGTGTCCCTGGGTAGCCTGCGCCATGAAGGTCATGGTGAGCATCCCGAAGACCAATGCCTGGATGATGCCGACAAAGGCTTCCAACAGGAGCACCAGCGATTGGGCGAAGACAGGCACCAGCGCGCCAATCACGAAGAGCATCACCGAACCGGCAAAGATGTTCCCGAAAAGCCGGAAGGAGAACGAAAGGATTTTCGAGAATTCCGAGATGATTTCCAGAAGGCCCACGCCAAAATCAATAGCGCCAAAAATGGGCTTGCTGAATAGGGTATGGGTGTTCCAGAACTTGGTGAAGTAGGCCGCGCCCTGCGCCCGTATGCCGATGACCTGGGTCATGAAGACGGAAATAAGGGCCAGCGCCACGGTGAAGTTCAAGTCGGTGGAGACCACCCGCACCCAGGGGACGACCACGAAGCCCTCGGCTCCGTGAGCAGGTTCCGCTTTGAGGAGGAAGGGGCCGTTGGCAACGTAGCCTTCGTGCGCCGTCTTCTCCAAAAAGCCGATGCTGTCCACGCCGGGGATGAGTTCCATCCAGTTGGCGACCAGCACCATCAGCATGATGGTGGCGAAGTAGGGAAAGATGGCTTTGGCCCACTTTCCCGCCGTCGATTCCGTCATCCCGTACAGGGCCTCAAGGAGCGCTTCCACCGCGCCGCCCATGCCCTTGAGCATTTGTTTACCGCCGCTCTTTACCTGCTGGCGAATGCTGAAGGCCAGCAGCAAGAGGATGATGTCCACCAGAACCAGCGCCACGAGGGTGTTGGTCAGGTAGAATTCACCAATGACGGGCAGGGTAAACAGCGGATGGTGGGAAAGCGGCTCCGCGGGCAATTGCACGTGCGGACGGATGGGAGGGTAACTCCGAGCCGCCAGCCAACCGGCGATGATGAAGAAGAGCACCAGCCAGCGGTTGAAGCCCCAACGCCATTTGCTTTGTTCCACGTTTCGCTTCCTCCTGAATTAAGATTTGTCTTTGGGAACCGATTTGATTTTGCCAGTAGCCTTGCGTACCACCCAGAGCATGGCTATCACATCTACCGGCACGCTGGCAATCAACAGGATGATGGTGAAGAGCGGCTTGGTCTGGAACAAACTGTCCAGCCACAGGCCGCCCAGGAGAGCGACGAAGATGATTACCAGCGTCAAACACCCAACCTGACCGCTGACCGCAGCCAGCGCCAGGTTGGATGTATATTGGTTTTTATCGTTGTGTTCTTGTTGCGGCTCACTCATGCGGGAGCGATTTTATCATAGGGGTAAGAAGACCGTCAATGTGCAAATTCGCACAATTAGGGGGGGTAGGGATTGGGGATGGGGGATTGGGTGAGTAGGTGACTAGGGACTAGACGACTAGGGGACTAGGGACTAGGGCGCTGACACCTGACACCTGCCACCTGTCAGAACAACGCCGCGGCAGCCACCGCCCCCAGATTGAAGAAGGGGGTAAAGAGGAAGCCAATCAGGATGACGCCTGCGGAGAGCACCACCAGGGCAAGCCCCTGGGGGGCCGTGATGGGCAGCGGCAATCCTTCGGTTTCTTCGTTGCGGTGGTGGTAAATCTCGTTGAGCACCTTCAGGTAGTAGTACAGCCCCACGATGGAGTTGAGCACGCCGACCACGACCAGCCAGATGTACCCGGCCTCCACGGCGGCGGCGAAGACCAGCACTTTGGCGATGAAACCGCCGAAGGGCGGCATCCCGGCCAGAGAGAGGAAGGCGGCCAGCATCGCCAGCGCCAGCCAGGGCTTGCGGCGGCTGAGACCGGCGTAATCGGCAATCTCATCCGTGCCGGTGATGCGCCAGAAGACCGCTACCGCCCCGAAAGCGGCCAGGTTGGTAAGCAGGTACGCGCCCAGGTAGAAGACCACGCTGTTGACGCCCAGTTCGCTGACCGCCACGAAACCGGTCAGGGCATACCCGGCGTGGGCAATCGAGGAATAGGCCAACATGCGCTTGATGTTCTTCTGGTTGAGGGCCAGCAAGTTGCCGACGGTCATGGAGAAGGCGGCGGCAATCGCAATCAGCATCGGCCAGTAGGCATTCAGGGAGGGATACACGGTCAGGAAGACGCGCATCAGGACCGCGAAACCGGCGGCTTTGGAGGCCGTGGAGAGGAACCCGGCAATCGGGGTGGGTGCGCCCTCATAAACGTCGGGGGCCCAAAAATGCAGGGGGAAGAGGGAAATCTTGAAGCCGAATCCCACCAAAAGGAGGACGAGCGTCCCCAAAGCGAGTCCGGGGGAAAAGTCCATCAGCCCCATTGCAACCCCCTCCAGGCTGGTCGTCCGGGTGAAGCCGTACAGAAGGCTGAGACCGTAGAGCATCACGGAGGAAGTCATCGCCCCGAAGAGCAGGTACTTGAAGCCCGCTTCGGTGGATTTGTCGTCTTTGGTGAAGAACCCGGCCAGGATGTAGAGAGGGATGGAAGTGGTCTCGACGGCCAGGAAGAGCATGATGATGTCCGCGGCGGAGGCCATCAAAATCATCCCGACGGTGGAGACCAGGAGCAGGATGTAGGCCTCACCGCGCCGCCCCAGGGCAGGAATATCCATGCTCAGGAGGGCCGTGATGCCCGCGCCGAAGAGGAAAATCAGGGTAAAAGTGAAGGAAAGCCAGTCGTGGCGCAGCATCCCGCCCCAAACGAGGGAGGAAGAACCGCCCGGCGCGGCCAGGAAAGCGGTCAACACCAGGGTAAGCAGCACGCCGCCGAAGGTCAGCCAGCCCAGGTTGCGGCGCTTCTCTTCATCCCAGAGAGCATCGAAGAGCAGCACCAGGAGGGCGACGGTGACGAGAGAGATGACCGGCACGAGAGCCAGGTACATGGAGGGTTGAAAAGCGGGGATGTTCACTTATGCACCTCCCAGCAAGTGCAGAACGTGTTGTACGCCCGTCTCGACCATGGGCACCATGACCGGCGGATAAGCGCCCAGCACCAGCAAGACGAGGGTCAGAACGCCCAGGGCGATTTTGTCCAGCACGCGGACATCGTGGAGATGCCCGTCAAACTCGGCGGGCAGTTCCCCAAAGAAAACGCTGCGAATGATGCGGATGATGTACGAAGCCGTCACTACGATGGAGATGACCGCCACTACCGCAATCCAGGGGTGCGACTGCCACACGCCCATGAAGATGGGGAACTCGGCCACGAAGCCGGAGAAGCCGGGCATACCCATCGAGACGAGACCGCCCACGATGAAGGCCAGGGTCGGCCAGAGCATCACTTTGGAGACGCCTCCCAGGCGGGGAATATCGCGGGTGTGGGCCTGGTCGTAGACCATCCCGACCACGGCGAAGAAGAGCGCCGTCATCGCCCCGTGCGAGAACATCTGCACCCCGGCCCCCACCATCCCGTCGTGGGTCAGGGTGGCGAAGCCCATCATCACCAGCCCCATGTGGGAGACGGAGGAAAAGCCGATGACGTACTTGAAATCCCGCTGGATGGAGGCGATGAAAGCCCCGTAAACCACGTTGACCAGCGCCAGCAGGATAATCCAGTTCATGTGCAGTTTGGCGCCTTCGGGCAGGAGCATGATGCCCACCCGCAGGGCGGCGAAAGCGCCCAACTTCATCAGCACGCCGGCGTGGAACATGGAAACCGCCGTAGGAGCGGCCACGTGACCGTCAGGCGACCAGTTGTGGAAGGGCCAGATACCGCCCAAAACAGCGAAGCCCAAAAAGACGAAGGGGAACCACAACTGCTGGAAACCGGCGGAGAAGCCCGCTTTCTCCAGTTGGAGCATGTCGAAGGTCAGGATGCCCGTATTCTGGTAGGCCGTCCAGTACATCGCCAGAGCGCCGACCAGGGCGACCACCGAACCGACGAACAGGTAGAGGGTCAGTTTCATGGCCGCGTATTCCCGCGTCTGCTTCCAGCCCCAGATGGAGATGAGCAGGTACATCGGGAAGACGGCGATTTCGTAGAAGAAGAACAGCATGAAGAGGTCGAGAGAGACGAAGACCCCGAACACACCGGTCGCCAGGATGAAGAGGAAGGCAAAGAACTCGCGGGGACGGTCATCGATGCCCCAGGAAATGAGCACGCCGGTGAACATCACCAGACCGGTGAGCATGACCAGCGGGGCGCTGATGCCATCCACCCCGACGTGATACGAAATGCCGAGGGCGGGCAGCCAGGAGTATTTTTCTACAAACTGGTATCCGGCCGCGGCTGCATCGTAGGAAAAGTACACCCACACCGACATGGCGAAGGTGAACAGGCCAGCCGCTAGAGCGGCCACCCGCGCTTCCTGCTTGCGGTCAGCAGGGATGAACAACAAGAGCATCCCGGCTACCAGCGGCGTGAAGACGATTACACTCAAAATCGGAAATTGCATCGCTCACCTCGCAACGTTTATGCGCCGAAGAACATGGACATCGCCCGATTGATGACATCCAGCAGCCAGGCGGGCCAAACGCCCAGTTCCAGCATAAGCACCATCAACGGCGTAATCACCAGCAGTTCGCGGGCGTTGATTTCCGTCAGGTGGCCGACCCATTTCTCGTTCAGCGGGCCGTGCAGCACCTTCTTGATTCCCTTCAGGACGTAAGAGCCGGTAAAGAGCAGGCCGAGCATGGCGACAGCGGTATAGGCGGTGAAAATCGGCCACGAACCCCGCACCACCAGGAACTCGGAAACAAACCCGTTCAACCCCGGCAGCCCCAGAGCGGCCATGGATGTGAAAATCAGGATGCCGCCGTAACCCGGCAGGAGGGGGAACAACCCGCCGAACTCGTTCAGGTCGCGGGTGTGGGCGCGCTCGTAAATCACGCCGACCAGGAAGAACATTCCCGCCGCGCTCAGACCGTGGTTGAACATTTGCAACACCGCACCGTTCAGGGCGATGGTGGCGTCCGCCGTCCCAATCGCTTTGGCGGCGGCGGCGA
>DRKV01000153.1 GCA_011051635.1 Chloroflexota bacterium
ACATCATCATCGACGCCCTCGGCGCAGCCTTGGCCGTCTGCCTTCTTTACCTTCGCTCTACGCATAGCCAGACTTTTGCCTCTGCTTCCCCCAAAGAATGACCCCGCCCGCACACTTGCAAACTTGCCTGCTTGCCCACTTTCAAACTTCCCCACTTTTCTCACTCCCCAAACTCCAACTCAAAATCGGTTTCTTCATTCCATTCGGTTGCCGGTTCCAGGGCGATGTCGCCAAACAGGCTTTCTTGCTGCGCTTGGATGAAACGCCGTTTGACCAGTTCCAGCATCGCGAGGAAGGAGACCACCACATCTACCCGACTATGCTTTTCTCCCAGCAGGGTGCGGAAGGTGAGGCGCGGCATACGGCGTAAGGCATCCACAATCGCCCGGATTTTCTCCCGAATGGTTACCCGGGGAGCGGTCACAACCGTATCCAGAGATTGCTTGGTGTGCTCTTGGCGGAACACTCTCCGGGCCGCCTCCACCAAATCGGGCAGGCCGACCTCTCGCAAATCGAGTCTGCCTTCGATTGTCGGCGGGGGTGCCAGCCTGAGGTAGGCGCGCCATCCTTTTTTGTCGCGCTCCCCTAAAAATCCCCCCAGTTCCTTGAATCGCTTGTACACCCGCAATTGACGCGCCAGGGCCTCGCCGGGGTCTTCTTCGTCACTCTCGTGTTGTGGAGGCCGGGGCAGCAGGGCCTCGGATTTGATTTGTACCAGGCGGGCGGCAATCACGAGAAAGGCCGAGACCTCCTCGGGGGCGCGTCGCCTGGCTTCGTGCAGGTGCGCCAGGTATTGGTCGGTGACCTGCGCCAGCGCCAGACGGGTGATATCCAGTTCGGCGCGCTCGATGAGTTGCAGCAGCAGGTCGAGGGGACCTTCGTAAACCGGCGTGCTGATGGTGTAGGCGGGGGCCTGGTAGGCGGCGGTTCCGATGCTCATGGCGCAGGGATTATACCGGACTTTGTGCTATACTGAAAAACACCGGTGTTGCAGAGTTGAAACAGGAGAATGATGTGATGATTGATGAACCTATCCATGTGACCGACGCGGCTTTTGAAAAGGTGGTTTTGCAATCGAAAGTGCCTGTAATTGTGGATTTCTGGGCGCCCTGGTGTGCGCCGTGCCGCATGGTGGCTCCCGTTCTGGAAAAACTAGCCCGTGAATATGCCGGCAAATTACTGGTTGCCAAGGTCAATACCGATGATAATCCGCGCTGGGCGATGAAATATGGGGTGCAGGGCATCCCTACCATGCTGTTCATCCACAACGGACAGGTCGTGCATCGTCAGGTCGGAGCACTCCCCGAACCGATGTTGCGCAGAGTGTTAGCGCAATTTTTGGGCATGATAAGCGAAAACTGATGCGGCGCGTAGCCCAAAGGCGGAGCGGAGATGCCCCTTGCATCTCCGCTCCGCCGCGTCTGCGGGACTTCTACTCTTCGATGCGCTCGATGTCCGCCCCCAGGGCGCGTAACTTCTCGTCCACGCGGGCGTAACCGCGGTCAATCTGCCCCACGTTGCGAATCAGGGATTCGCCTTTGGCGGCCAGGGCGGCCAGCACCAGGGCCATCCCGGCCCGGATGTCGGGGCTTTCCAGCGTTTCGCCGTACAGACGAGTCGGCCCCTGGACGATGACGCGGTGGGGGTCGCAGAGCACAATTTGCGCCCCCATCCCCACCAGTTTGTCGGTAAAATACATCCGGCTGGGGTACATCCAGTCGTGGAACAGGATACTGCCTTTGGCCTGGGTCGCCACCACGATGGCGATGCTCATCAGGTCGGTGGGGAAGGCCGGCCAGGGCATCACGCTGATTTCGGGGATGGCGTTCCCTAAATCAGGCTGGATTTCCAGGGGCTGTTCTGCCGGGACGATGATGTCCTCCCCTTCCACCTCCCAGTGGACCCCCAGCCGCCCGAAGACCAGGCGAATCATGTGCAGGTATTCCGGCCCGGCCTTGCGGATGCGGATGTTGCCGCCGGTGACCACCGCTGCCCCGATGAAACTGACCACTTCCAGGTAGTCTGGCCCGATGGTGAACTCCCCACCGCCCAGCCGTTCCACGCCGCGGATGTGGAGGGTGTTCGAGCCGATGTTCTCGATACGTGCCCCCAGGGAGTTGAGGAAGTGGCACAACTCCTGGATGTGCGGTTCCGAGGCCGCGTTGCGGATGACCGTCTCACCGCGGGCCAGGACGGCGGCCATGATGGTGTTCTCCGTGGCGGTCACGCTGGCCTCGTCCAGGAGGATATCTGCCCCGTGGAGCCCGTCGGCGCGAAAGCGGAAGGCTTTTTCCGCCCGGCTGTACTCGGCCTCTGTCCCCAGGGCGCGTAACGCCAGGATGTGGGTATCCACCCGACGGCGGCCAATCACGTCCCCGCCGGGGGGCGGGAGGGTGAGTTCTCCGAAGCGGGCAGACATCGGCCCGGCCAGGAGAATGCTGGCCCGGATGCGGCGGGTGATGTGGGGGTCAAGGTCGGCGGGGTGGATGTTCCGCGCCTGCACCCGCCAGGTATTTTCGTCCAGGGTGGCGATTTCCACTCCCAGGCTTTCCAGCAGGGCGCGCATGGTGCGGATATCGCCGATGGGTGGCACGTTGTGCAGGACGACGGGTTCCTCGGTCAGCAGGCAGGCGGCCAGCAGAGGCAGGGCGGCGTTCTTGTTGCCCGCCGGGGTGACTTCTCCGTGCAGGGCGCGCCCGCCCTGAATGCGGAAGGATTGCATCGTAATACCTCCTCTTATCGGGAATGGGGTATTGTACCGCATGAGGCTTCCCTCCCACTTCAGACGTTCAACTTTTGCGAGAAGTTGAACGTCTGGGTACAGTGTTGAACCTTTTTGCCGATTTTTGCGACTGTATTCACACAACCCCGGGCACCTATGTTATCGCCTCATAGTCGCTTATAACCGCAACGCACGTAATGCTGGGATGTGCGAACGGTTCTTCTTTCTTCTCACATATGGAGGTATGTGATGTTTAGAAAAATTTCGTTTCGAGCCACAAGTTTGATTGTCGCGTTGGTGCTGGCGCTGGGGAGCGCTATCATTGTACTGGCGGCTACTGTAACCGTGGATACTTTTGATGATGGGGGCCAGCAAGTCTGCATAGGAGGAAGTAGTAGTTTATGCACAACCTTTAGCATCCCATCAGATAATTCTATCGCTGCCGCCGGTGCATTAGGAGGGGAACGCGATATACGTCTGACCAATTATAGTGGGGCCCCCTCCTCGCAAGTGTTCTTGCGCGCCGCACAGACCGGTGCTCTGAATTTGAGTTTGAGTCAGGATAATAATGTTAGCGCATTGGCAGAGATAACCTGGGATGGTACAGACGGGGACGCTACGGTACTAAATTATGGTTTAACAGCAGACCTTACTGATGGCGGTACGAACGATTTGTTTGCTTTCACCACCCTGAACGATGATTTGCCGATAAATGTTGAAATACGTGTATATTGCAATGCTACGGATTGGTCGTACGCTACGTTCGCGCTGCCGGGAGATATTTCGTCAAGTCATGTTGATAGTTTAATACCATTTACTGATTTTGTTGCAGGGGGAGGCGCGGGTTGTCCGCCGCAAAACACGAATATAACCCCTGCACGAGCAGTCCAATTGTTGATTGATGGAAGTGTAAATGCCGGTGCAGACTTGGATTTGGATGATGTAAAAACTGACAGTGTGCGGGACTATGGGGACTTGCCGGTTGGTTATGGTGATGCTTCCCACATAGCCAATGGTATTCGCCTGGGTGATAATGTTGATGCGGAGTCGGCGTCCGCCAATTCCGCTAACGCGGATGGAGACGATAACAACAGTGTAGATGACGAAGATGGAATTACGCGTGACCCCAATGATTTCTGGGTGGCTGGTAACACAGTGCATATAACTGCTACGGTGGCGGGGTGTAGCGGTAATTGTTATTTGAATGGTTGGATTGACTGGGACGGGAATGGAACTATGGATGGCTCAGAGGCTGTATTCACAGAGCAGACCGTCTCCAATGGGCCCAACGTCCTGTCCATTAATGTGCCGGCAGGATATACTACTGGTACCAGTGTGTATGTGCGCTTCCGATTGTGCGGAGCAACGGGTTCTTGTAATGCCCCTACTGGCTCCTCGGCTTCGGGTGAGGTGGAAGACTACCAATGGCAGTTTGGTCCCACCGCCATCACTCTCGACGATATGAGCGCCGCTTCGGGAACGCCGTACCTGCCGCTGGCATTGGCTGGCGCAGCCTTCGTCCTTGTGGCTGGCGCCGGGCTGGTGTTGCGCAAGCGCTACCTGGCCTGACCGACAGAACTCCG
>DRKV01000154.1 GCA_011051635.1 Chloroflexota bacterium
CTGTTGACCATCGTCGCTTTTGAGTGGCGCGAAAACCTCTTCAACCGCCGGTTCTGGAAGATGCTCCTCCTGTCCTTGCTGGTTCCGGGGGTAGTTGGATGCGGCCTGATGTCACTTTTTACCTCTGTGCTTTCCAATTCCACGAAAACCGGCTTCTTCCCCGGCGTAGTTGACGAAAGCCGGCAGGTTACCGTGTTCTCCGAGACCGCTTCCGAGACTTACTTTCTGCACCGATACAGAACACTGGACGAGGCGCTCGCCGACCTGGAGGCCGGCGAAATTCCTCTCGTTTTTCAGATTCCCCCCAACTTCCCGGAGGATACGACAATACGCGTGTACCATCGTGCCGGGGCGGAGGTCTCACCGCCCTATCTCGAATCTTTTCGGAATGCCATAGAGAGGGAGATGCAGACAGCATTATCTCCCACCGGCAGGGAGGCATCTCCGGTTGCACCGGGCGTAAAACTGACTTACCAGGTAATGACGACGCAGAGCGGATTGCCCATCAAGGAACGCCCGGAGCCTGCGGCGGCTACCCGGACGTGGCCGGTGGCTGACTGGATGCTGTACCTGCTCCGAACCAGAATGATTGTCCCCATCCTGGTAGGGATGTCACTCGGATTCAGTTTCGCAGTTACGTTCTTTTGGGGGCGCGCGGTACACAGGGAAGCCCGTGAGGACGTATTGGAAATCTTGCTCACCAGCGTTTCCCCGCTGGTTTTCCTGAACGGCAAGGTGTTGGGGGTATGGAGCGCAGGGCTGACCCTGTCTCTCTGGTTGTTTCTCCCCGCGTTGATGGTTGCTTTCTCCCTCGTGGAACCGGAATGGAGGGGGTATCTGGCAGCCATGCTGCTATTGATGATGGTCTCCTCTTACGCCACCAACCTGCTCAAAATGTTCTTTGCCTACCGCTTCCGGATGCGTTCGTTTTCGGTACGCGCCGTGGAATCTTTGTTCCTCGTATTCTCGGCCCTGCCGGTAATACTGATGGAGGTATTGCTGCGCTCTCCAAACGGGGGCCTGGCGGTCGCCTTCTCCATTTTCCCCGAGACGGCATTTACCGCCTTGTGGATACGTTTGCTGGCTATCCCCGTGCCCTGGTCACAGATGGCCGCCGCGGGGGGCGCAATGCTTCTGTGGATTGCAGGCATTCATTGGTGGATTAGACGCTCGTCTCTCCTCTGAACGATGGAGCATCCCATGAGAAAAATCCTGCGTATCGCCTGGTATGAGATGGCGATGTACCTGCACGAATACCTGCGTTTCCTCGTTGTAGGGGCAATCGCTCCGATTGTGCTGGGGGCGGTAGCCTTCGCTCGTCCTCTGTGGATGCCCCCGGCAACGGCTCAACCGCCTCCTCCCACCCAATCCCCCGAACTCATTGCGAAAGTTTTGTCTTCCAGCAGCGATATGGACGAAATCTTCTCCCAGGTACTGCTGGAAAATCGGCTCGCCCCCCTGGGGCTGGTGGACCGCGACGGTCTTCTCCCCACCCCGGAAGGAGAGCGCAAGATAGAGACGCTTTCTTTCCCGGATGAGAACTCCGCGCATCGCGCCCTGGCCGACGGCGAGATAGACGCCGTTTGCGTGGCACCCCTGGCGGTGGGAACGGGGCAACCCGTAACCTGCACGGTGGTGTCCCTCTCCGGAGCCGCTCTGGTCCACTTTTGGGCGGCGGAACTCCCCGACAACACCGTTTCCATCCCCCTCTACGTGCAGGAGGCCCAACGTACCGCCGAAAGCATCACCTGGGAGTTCGTGCCGGTGGGGGAAATCCCCCCGGCCCCAGATGCAGACGGAAGCCCCAAACCACCTCTCGCCCTCTCGGAACATCCTCCCCTGCTCATATTAGTGGTCTTGCTGGCAGCGGGCATGACCGCCAGGTGGCTGGTCTCCTTCACGGCTATCCTGGCATACAGTTTCCTGGACGAGAAACGCAACCGCACCCTGGAGGTCATGCTGGTCTCGTTGAGCGGCGACGAATTGCTGCTGGCAAAACTCTTGGCGCGCACTTTCATGGCTGTTTTCGCGGGGGGCAGCATTCTCAGCCTTCTGGGCAGCCTGCGCGTTCTCATCCGCTTGCTCTCATCCAAAGGCAACGCGCTGCAAAACCTGGCAAACGAATTTGTGCTTTCCCCTTCCTCCCTGCTGTGGATGCTCGTATTTCTGGTGGGCGGGTACATGCTCTACGGGCTGTTCTGGCTCGTCACGGGCGCCCTCTCCACGCATCCCGACGAAATCCGCCCCGTGGAAATGGTCTCGGTATACGTGCTGTTCCTGGTCTCCGCCATTCTCACCATGACGCTGCTCTCCAAACACCCTCCCTTGTGGGCGCGGGTGTTGTATACCCTGCCGTTGCTTTCGCCCATCCTGCAACCCCTGCGCCTCCTGACCCAGCCTCCCTCCGGCCCGGAGTTGTGGTTCAGCGCCCTGTTGCTGTGGGGTTCGCTCTGGCTGGCCTACCGGCTTAGCGGACATTACATCCGGGTCAACTTCCTGCTGGATGATGTCTCCCGCCTGCCGCGCTGGCTGCCCCACAGAAAGGGAAAACGCGGGGAGGCCTCCGTCAAAAGGTAACGCTTGCTGATAACCCCCGAGGAAAACAGGTTGAGGGAACGGCTTTGAGAGGCTGCGAAATCCCATAGCGTGACTTCCAGCCCCCGAAAGGCGCAGACGGGGTTGCCGCGGTACGCCCCAACGACGGGCAGCGCCACCTCCGGGGGCAGAATCCGCTCCCAGGGGCGCGCATCGCCGTACAGTTTGCGGAGGGCGACCCGCCGCACGCCCAGCGTCTCCAACCGGGTGAGGGTATCCGCCAAAACGGGGAGGGTATCCGCTGTGGTGATGATGGAAATTTTGACCGGGATGCGGGCGCGGCGCAGGATGCGCTCCAGGGCAGGAGGGCGCGGCACACCCATCGTGCGGCGGTACACTTTCTCGTCGAAGGCCGGGAAGGAAAGCGTCACGCTGTCGTAGGCGTTGAAGGCCGCCATTTTGCGTAACGCCAGCCGCCCGTTGGTGTGCAGGGAAAAATGAACGCCCGGCAACGCGGTGCGCAATTCCCGCAGCAGGCGCGCTTCGTGGGCATACATCTGCGGGTCGGTGTTCGTCCCCGTGAAGACGAGGCGGGGGATGCGGTAGCGCTGGATGGCTTCTGTCAGGGCTTCCAGGTTGCGCGGCGGATAAAGGTGCAGGTTCGGCGGGGTGAGGGCCGGCGCAATTTGCTTCCCGATGCAGAAGGGACAGCGGGCGTTACACGGGCCGGAGAAGAGCAGAGCGGCGAAATCGAAAGGGGACATGCGGGACGGGGGTTAGGGGGGGTAGGGGGGTAGGGGTTAGAGAGTTAGGGGGTTGCGGGTTGCGGGTTAGGAGTTGGGGGCAGGCGCGTCTCACGCCTCACACGCCGTCAGACATCAGCGGGCGGTCGTCAGTCGTCGGTCGTCCGCGGTCAACCGTCCACCGTCAACGGTCGTCTCTCCACCGTCACTCGTCCACCGTTCCCCTCCAACAGCGCGCCTTTGACCGCCCCGGCGTAGAAGAGAGCAATCACGCCGTTGTAGTATTTGTCGCCGTGCGGGGTCAGGCGCAGGGAATCGGGGGTGGATTCCATCAGGCCCTCCCGCAGGACGAAATCCACTTCGGCGGGAAAGGCCTCCTCGAGGGTGAGGCCGAATTTACGCCGGAAAGAGGCGCGGTGGATGCCGCCGAAGTAAAACGAGACGCTGATGAACTTGCCCATTGCCGCCTGAGGGGAGAGGTGGTAGAGGTCCTGAATCGGCAGTTGCCCGGCGGAAATTTTGCGCTGGTAGTTCCGCAGACGTTTGTCGGCGGCTCCGGCGTTGTAAGCCAGAGTGTGCTCGCTGAGGGACTGCGCTCCCAGCCCCAGCCCCAGGTAAGGCGTACCGTAGACGACCCGATTGGTGAGATAATCGCTGGCCCCTGAGTCATCGAGCAGGCGGGTGTATGTATTCTTGCCCACCGGAGCGCGATAACCGGCCTCCAGCAGCAGGGAACGCAGGAGTTCCTTCTGACGGTTGACTTCCTCCCGCGTGACGCGCCCAGCCTGCGAGGCCAGGCGGGTTCCTTTGTAGCGCATCCGGTAGAGAGTGATGTGCTCCGGCTGCAAGGCGAGGGCGTGGCGGAGCGTGGCCTCCACCCCCTTGAGGGATTGCCCCGCAAAGCCGTACATGAGGTCCACGTTGAATTTGCGGAAACCGGCAGCGCGGATGTTCTCGGCGGCGCGGCGGTCCCAGTCCAGGCGGGTAGCGCGGCGTCCGACGGCCTCCAGCAGGCGGGGGCTGACGGTCTGCACGCCCATGCTGATGCGCCGGATGCCCATCCGGTAGTAGGCGCGCAGTTTACCGGGGGCCAGAGCCGCGATTTTGGGCGTGGTCTCGATGCTGACTTCCACTTCCGAGGGGAGGGTGAAATTACGATGGACGGTCTCCATCAAACGGGCAATCTGCGGGAGGGGGGCCAGCGGGGGGGTGCCGCCGCCAATATCGAAACCGGTCAGCCGCCGGGGGCCGATGGCCCGCCTCCAAAGGGCGAATTCTTCCATCAGCAGGTCAAAATAGGGGCCTTCGGTCTCCTCCCGCACGGCAGGGTCAATCACGGTGTATTCGCAGAAACCGCAACGCGTCTCGCAAAAAGGGATGTGAACGTAGAGACCGATGCCGTCAAGCCCCTCCCAGGCCTGCGGAGCGATGGATTGCACCTCGGTACGGGGAATGCGGTAAGGGCGCATGGTAGTGACGTGGTGGATGGGGTAGGCGGTGTTGGCGATGTGGTGCTGCCGCAGGCCGGCCGCGAAAACCTCGGCGGGGTCGAAACGGGTCTCGTCCTGCGAAGAGGGGGGGTGCCAGTCCATGAGAACTCCTTTGCTGTTAGTGTGTTTTCTACACTAATTTTAGTGTACAAAACACACCTTGTCAAGAGTAAAAAAACAGGCGCTCGTTTGAGCGCCTGTTCGGGAAGGGGAACCTATCAGGGATGTGGCGTTCCACTGGGCATCGGGGTATGTTCCGGCGTTTCGCTCGGCTCCTGGGTGTGCTCTGGTGTTTCGCTCGGCTCTTGCGTGGATTCCGGGGTCTCGCTCGGCATTGGAGTGTGCTCCGGGGTGCTGCTTGGCATCGGAGTGTGCTGCGGGGTATGCTCCGGCGTGCTGCTCGGCATCGGGGTATGCTGCGGGGTGTGCTCCGGCGTGCTGCTCGGCATTGGGGTATGTTCCTGTTCCGGCGTGTGGCTCGGTTCTTGGGTGTGTTCCGGAGTTTCACTGGGCATCGGCGAGGCCATGGGCGTATGGCCCGGTTCCTGCGTGTGTTCCGGAGTCTCGCTGGGCATCGGCGAGGCCATGGGCGTATGACTCGGCTCCTGCGTGTGCTCCGGAGTCCCGGTGAACATCGGTGTCTCACTGGGCATCGGCGTGTGCGTGAACATCGGCGTCTTGCTGGGCATCGACGTGTGTGTGGGCATCGGGGAGGCGGTCTCTCCCGGTCCGGGATACGCCACAGGGTTGCTCATCGGCATGATTGCCAACGATTCAGCCTGCAAGCCGCCATTCGGGCCAACCACCGCTCGCACGGCAACTATCACGCCGATTTGCGGAGTACCCTGGATTTCGGTGTTGGCATTCAGTTGCAGGGTAAACCCGCCCACCGTCCAGGTGCTTTCGTTGAAGTCCGTCAATTCGCCGGAGAATTCGACCTCCACCTGACGCTGCATTTCGAGGACAGTTCGCACTTCCTCCCGCCGACGCTCTTGCAATTGCCGTTCTACCTCAACGCGTTTCTCCGAGTCAACGGTAAAGGTCAGGCGCGCCTTCTCAAAAAACCGCTTGGCGGGGTAGAGGGCATCCCCAGGGAGGGCGTTGGCTGAGGCCAGGTTGACCCCAATTCCGCTGACGATGAACACGGCCAGCATGACCAGCGTAAAGGCAAAGCGTGTAGTTGTTTTCATATCCAGTGTCTCCTTTCCTGTGAGCAGGTTTATAAATCTGCCTACATAACGAGAAAAGAGCGAAATGGATACGGCCTGTTGCGCAAATTGCTTATCGGCTTCTTGAAGCATCCGCGCGCGACTGCGGCGGATGGCAGCAGCCTCCGGCGCGGGCAAGTACACCGCGGAGACCGCCCCAGCGGTCTCCAGCAGGGGACGCAGTTCCTCGGCATATTGGGGAAAACGCTGCAAACATTCGTCCACGCTGCCGCCGGATTGCAGCAGAGCAAGGCTTTCCTCCAGGGCAGTTTCAAAATCATGGTTCATAGCAACCCTCCTGTTCGATGGCACGCCGCAGCGCGGCCAGGGCGCGGTGTTGCAGCGCTTTGACGGCCCCTTCGGTCTTCCCCAGCAAACGCGCTACTTCGCGAGTCGGGCGCCCCTCCAGGAACTTCCCAACCACAACCAGCCGCTGTTCCTCGGTGATGTACTCCAGTGCTTTTCGCAGGCAGTCCACGGCCATGCTGTTCTCGGCGGAACGCGCCGGATTGTCCGTCCCGGCCACGAGATGCTCTTCCAAAGACAGGGGAGCGTTGTTTTGCCGGCTCTCCCGATGGTAGTCGGTCAGCAGATTGCGGGCAATCGTGTACAACCATGCCAGCAAGGGCCTGCCGGTTTGGCGGAACTTTGATATCTTCTGCACCATGCGCACAAAGACTTCGGAGGTCAGGTCCTCAGCAACTTGCGGAACGTCCAGCCGCGTGGCAAAGTAGGTGTAGATGGCGCGGTAATACTGGTCGTGCAAGGCTGCCAGGGCCGCACGGTCACCTTGTTGGGCGCGCCTTATCAATGCAGTTTCATCGCTGAGACGGTTCATTTGCACCCTGCATAACGGAATTTCCCTCGAAAGGATACGGCTCGCATAAAGTTCCCCCGCGAAAAAGGGCGGACGCGCCTTTGCAGCGGCGTGCCCGCCCCGAAAATGGTGCTACCCCAGAGCGTTGCGCGCGTTAAGTTCCTCGAAAGCCCGGGTCAGCCGCGCTTTGAAGGATTCCTCCCCCCACCGCAGCCAGACGCGCGGGTCGTAATACTTCTTATTGGGTTTGTCCGGCCCTTCGGGGTTGCCCAGTTGGGATTGCAAGTAATCCTTCTTCTCTTTGTAGTAGGTATGTACTCCGTCCCAAAAAGCCCATTGCAGGTCGGTATCAATGTTCATCTTGACCACGCCGTAGGAGACAGCCTCACGGATGTCTTCCAGCGCCGAACCGGAACCGCCGTGGAAGACGAAATTGATGGGCTTCTCCGCCGTGCCGAATTTTTCCTGCACGTATTTCTGGGAGTTGCGCAAGATGACGGGACGCAGTTTCACGTTGCCGGGGCGGTACACGCCGTGGACGTTGCCGAAGGCCGCCGCAATCGTGAAGCGCTCGCTGACTTTCATCAATTCTTCGTAGGCATAGGCCACTTCTTCGGGCTGAGTGTAGAGGCGGGAACTGTCCACGCCGGTGTTGTCCACGCCGTCTTCCTCGCCGCCGGTCACGCCCAGTTCGATTTCCAGGGTCATCCCCATCTTGCTCATCCGCTCCAGGTAGCGCTTGGAGATTTCGATGTTCTCCTCCAGCGGCTCTTCGGAAAGGTCGAGCATGTGGGAACTGAAAAGCGGTTTGCCGTGGACTTTGTAGAAGGCCTCGCCAGCGTCGAGCAGACCGTCAATCCAGGGCAGGAGTTTCTTAGCGGCATGGTCGGTATGGACGATGACGCGCACCCCGTAGAGTTCCGCCAATTGATGGATGTGGTGCGCCCCAGAGACCGCTCCGGCGATAGCGGCGCGCTGTCCGGCGTTATCCAGCCCTTTGCCGGCGAAGAAACGCGCCCCGCCGTTGGAAAACTGGATGATGACCGGAGCGTTCACGTCGCGGGCCGTCTCCATCACGGCGTTGACGCTGTTGGTCCCCACCACGTTGGCCGCGGGGAGGGCAAAGCCGTGCGCTTTGGCATAGGCAAAAATTTTCTGCACATCGTCGCCGGTCACTACCCCGGCGGGAATCTGTTCTCTGAGTGTGGACATCGTTTCTCCTTTTGGGTCGGAATTACAGTACTTCTTCCGCCGGAGTCCCGGCCATCATCAGGCCGAGTTGTTCTTTGGTCACCTGCCCCGGCTCCACCACGGCCACAATCTTCCCGTGGAAGATGACGGCGATGCGGTCGGCGAGGGACATGACCTCGTCCAGTTCGGCGGAGATGAGCAGCACCGCCGCGCCGTTGTCGCGCGCCGCGACCATCTGCTTGTGGATGTACTCGATGGAACCGACATCCAGGCCGCGGGTGGGTTGATTCGCCAGCAGGAAGCGCGGCTGACGGCTCAACTCGCGGGCCACGATGACCTTCTGCTGGTTGCCGCCCGAAAGATTCCCCGCCGGAACCAGCGGGCCGGGGGTGCGGATGTCGTACTCGTCAATCAGGCGCACGGCGTTTTCCATGATGGCCGCGTCGTTGCGTTGGATGCCGTTGGCAAAGGGCGGTTTGTAGTAGGCTACCAGCGCCAGGTTGTCAGCCACCGGATAAGGCAGCACCAGCCCGTGCTTCTGGCGGTCTTCGGGGATGTGCCCCATGCCGCGCTCGAACAAAAAGCGGGGGTCCCTGTCGGGGACGGGAGCGCCGTCAACCGTGATTGCGCCGCTCTCCACCCGGCGCAGCCCTGTAATGGCCTCCGCCAGTTCGGTCTGGCCGTTGCCCTGCACGCCGGCAATCCCTAAAATCTCCCCGGCGCGTACTTCGAAAGAAATGCCGCGCACGGCCTCCAGTTTGCGCTCGTCCAGGACGTGCAGGTCGCGCACCGCAAAGACCGGCTCTCCGGGGTGGGCGGGGCCTTTTTCCACCTGCAAGACGACCTCCCGCCCGACCATCATGGCGGCCAGCCCGCTCTCGTCGGTCTCCGCGGGGGTTGTGGTTCCCACCACCTTGCCGCGGCGCATGACCGTGATACGGTCGGAAATTTCCAGCACTTCCTTGAGTTTGTGGCTGATGAAGATAATCGAGACGCCGCGTTCCGTCAGGTGGCGCATGATGCGGAAGAGGTCTTCGGCCTCCTGAGGGGTGAGAACGGCGGTCGGTTCATCCAGCACCAGGATGTTCGCCCGCCGGTAGAGGGCCTTGACAATTTCAACCCGCTGCTGGATGCCAACCGGCAGGTCTTCCACCACGGCATCGGGGTCAACTTCCAGGCCGTACTCGTGAGAGAGAGCGCGAATCTCCTCCCTGGCGCGGGTCATATCCAGGGTGAAACCGCGGGTGACCTCCGAGCCGAGGATGATGTTTTCCGCCACGGTGAAGACCGGCACGAGCATGAAATGCTGATGCACCATCCCGATACCGCGGGTGATGGCATCGTGGGGGTTCTTGATTTCGATGCGCTGCCCGTCAATGAAGAATTCGCCCTCGTCCGGGGAGTACAGCCCGTAGATGATGTTCATCAAAGTGGACTTGCCCGCCCCGTTCTCGCCCAGCAGGGAATGGATTTCGCCCTTTCGCAGGGTAAAGTTCACGCCGTCGTTTGCCAGCACGCCGGGAAAGCGCTTGGTGATATTGCGTACTTCCAGAGCCAAAGTTTCGGACATGGTCGTCTCTCCGTTACTCCTTCTCGTAGGGTACGCCGTCCGCGGCAGGCGGGCGCGCCCGTCCGACGAAACCGGCCAGGACGATGATGGTGAGCAGGTAGGGCAGCATCCCGATAAACTGGTGCGGGATGTTCAGACCGGCAAACTGCAACTGGGTCTGCATGGCGGTAGCGAAGCCGAACAGCAGCGCCGCTCCCCAGGAACCGAGGGGAGTCCACTTGCCGAAAATCATCACCGCCAATGCCACGAAACCGCGCCCGTTGGTCATGGCGCGCTCAAAGGAGCCGACCGCCTCCAGGGTCAGAAAAGCCCCCGCCAGCCCGGCGATTCCCCCCCCAAAGATGACGTTGGCATAACGCATCAGGTAAACGTCCACGCCCAGCGTATCGGCTGCCCGCGGGTGCTCGCCCACGGCACGGGTACGCAGCCCCCAGCGAGTGTAGAAGAGCAGATAATGGCTGAAGAAGACCAGCAAGATGGTAACGTAGGTAATGGGCGGGTTGTTGAAGAACACCGGCCCGATGATGGGGATGTCCGCCAGCGGCCCCAGGGGGATGGCCTGCAATTTGCCGTGGGTCGTCAATCCCTGCTGGTAGAAGTAGCCGGTCAATCCCAAAGCGAGAATGTTGATGACCGTCCCGCCGATAATCTGGTCAATTTTGAGGGTCACCGACATGAAGGCCAGGAGCGCCCCCAGCACCGCGCCGGTCAGCACGCCCGCGATGACGGCCAGGAAGAGATTCCCCGTCCAGACGTTGACCAGAAAGCCGATGAAGGCCGCCAGGAGCATCTGCCCCTCGATACCGATGTTGATGACGGCGGCGCGCTCACCCCACAGGCCGCACAAGGCCCCCAGCACCAGCGGGGTGGATTGCCGCACCGTAGAGGCCAGCACCGCCTCCGTGGAGGTGGGGTTTTGGGCGTAGTTCCACAGCACCAGCACCAGGAGGAGGAGGGCGCTTCCCAGCCCCCAGCCCCAGCGCGCCAGGTACTGCTTCCAGGCAGGAGGAGATTCCAGGGTTGTATTCATCATAGCCTCCCGTTACTGTTGTCCCCAGCCGGTGCTGAGGGTGATTTTCTCGCCTTCCTCGGCCCGGATGCGTAAAATCCAGCGCACAATCATGTCGGCGGCCACGAAGAAGAGGATGAGCGCCTGCACCACGTCCGTGATTTCTTTGGCAACCCCGGCATCAAATTGCATCGTGCTGGAACCGGCTTTCATCGCTCCCACCAGCAGGGCGGCGGGGATGACGCCAAAAGGATGGGTGCGCCCCAAAAGGGCGATGGTGATGCCGTCGAAGCCCAGCCCAACGTTGAAGCCCGGCTGATAGCGGTACACCACCCCCTGCGTCTCCACCGCCCCGCCGATGCCCGCCAGCAGGCCGCTGATGACCATCGTGAGGATAATCGTGCGGGCGACTTTCATCCCGCTGTAGCGCGCCGCGTGGGGGTTCAACCCCACCGTGCGGATTTCAAACCCCAGGGTGGTGCGCCACAGGAGCCACCAGGCGATGAAAGCAATCCCCAGGGAGATGATGAAGCCCAGGGGGATACCGGCCACCACGGGGATGCGGGCCGCGGCGGCTATTTCGGGGGTGCGGGCCACGATGTTGCCGGGGGACGTGTCCTTCCAGGGGCCATCCGCCAGGTAATCGGTGAGGTTGATGGCGACGTAGTTCAGCATGATGGTGGTGATGACCTCGTGCGCGCCGGTGTAGGCTTTGAGCGCCCCCGGGATGGCAGAGAACAGTCCCCCCGCGATTGCTCCGGCGGTCAGCGCCAGCGGGATGTGAATGTATGGCGGCAGGCCGTGAATTCCAAAGCCCACCACAGCCGCCGTAATCGCGCCCAGGAGCAATTGTCCCTGCGCGCCGATGTTGAACAGGCCGGCCTTGAAGGCAAAAGCAACCGCCAGTCCGCTGAAGACCAGCGGTGTGGCCTTCTCCAGGGTGCGGCTCAGGGCATCCAGAGAGCCGAAAGAGCCTTTGAGCAAGGCGCTATAGGCATCCAGCGGATTCGCCCCGGAAATCAGCAGAATGACTGCGCCAATCAACGCGGCCAGCAGTACGGCAGCGGTGGGGATGTTTACCGCCCGCCACAGGGAGCGCAGCCAATTCTCTTTCGAGGAAGCAGATTCGGTCATGCGGACAACCTCAACTCGTGAAGGTTTGAAAAACACAAAGGCACAAAGAACTCAAAGCACCTGCTTGGCCTTCTTTGTGCCCCTGCGGCATCGTCCAGTCAAGCCCCAGTGATGCAAGACGAGGGGCACGCATTTTGGGCGTGCCCCTCCGAATTCTTTGCAGGCCGACTACCACAACCTCATTCTACGGGTGATAGCCGGTATCGATGGAACCATCACGCAGGCCCTTGTCGATTTCAGCCAGTTTATCCTTGACTTCCTGCGGAATCTTGCTGTCGAAGTCGTGGAAGGGGGCCAGGCCGGTCTCGCCGAGATAGTTGCCGCCGGGGAATTCGCCGTTCTTGGCTTTCTCA
>DRKV01000155.1 GCA_011051635.1 Chloroflexota bacterium
CTCCTGGACGTGGCGGCGCTCTCGACGCGGCTGGGCAAGCCCCTCACGGCGCGTCTGATGCCCATGCCGGGCAAGGCCGACGGGGACAAAATCGCCTTCGATTTTCCCTACTTCGCCAACAGCCGCGTCCTACGGGCGGAGGCGGCCCCTTTGCGCGGGCCTCTGGGGGGCGCAGAAACCATCCACCTGCGTACCCGCCCAAAGGGAGTCTGAACCTGGTGGGTAAATCAGATATAGCGGGTAAGAAATATCAAGGCAAGCGCGTCTATCGGGTGTTGGTCAATCCGTACCTCATCCAAAAGGAGAAACAAGAGATGGACGCATTGAAGGGATTTTCGAGATATGCCCATTGGGGTTTGCGCATCGCTGTGGCAGGAGTTTTTCTGTACCACGGGCTGCAAAAAGTGACCAATCCGGGCGGCGGAGCGATGCTGGGGATGTCATCCGCCCTGTGGCTGCTGGTGGGACTTTTCGAAACCGGCGGCGGGGCTTTGGTTCTGCTGGGAAGTTTCCTGCCGGATTGGGCTACCCGCCTGGGCGGCCTGCTCATCATGTTCCCCATGCTGGGGGCTATCGCCAAAGTTCACTGGGGACGCTGGTCTTTCGTCCCGACTGAGGCATACCCGATGGGCGGAATGGAATTTCAGTTCACGTTGCTCATGCTGGGGTTATTCTTCCTTTTGCGAGGCAAGGACGTGGAGGCACCCGCAGCATAGATGCACCGCCAGATAGCAACGAGCCTCCTCTGGGCAGAGGAGGCTCGTTTTTTTGTGGGGGTAAGGGGGGATTCCGCCCGACAGTTCAGCCAACCGCCCCCGCCTGCCCGGAGCGCAGCAGGCGGTACCAGCGGCGGGTCTCGGGGGAAAAGAGGAGATGTTCCACGCGATTATCGGGAAGCATGACCAGGATGTGTTCGCCGCTCTCGTTGCTCCAGCGGCGTCCCGGAGAGAGGGGGAGACGCTCTGCGCCGCGGTGCAGGTAAAGCGGGGTGATGCGCCCGTCAGGCTCGAAGCGGGCAGTGACATCCACGGGCTGGCCGGGCGGCGGAGCGGGCCGGGCATCGGGGGGCGGCAGGGATTCCAGGGTGCGCGCCAGCAATTGCAGGGCTTCTTCGGCGGAGTGCGCCTTGTTGTGGAGGCGGTCGCCCTGCCCGACGGTCAGGACGGCGAGGTCTTTTTCGGGGGTGCTGAGGCCTATCCAGGTGGTGCCGACCGGCTTTTCGGGCGTGCCGCCGCCGGGACCGGCAATCCCGCTGACGGAGAGGCCGACATCCGCCCCCAAAGCGCGGCGCACCCCGCGGGCCATCTCCAGGACGACTTCTTCGCTGACCGCGCCGTGGGATTCCAGCGTCTCCCAGCGCACGCCGAGCAAGCGCACTTTGGCATCGTAGGCATAGGCGGTGATGCTGCCCTGGTAGTAGGTGGAGGAGCCGGGGATGTTGGTCAGGCGGTGCCCAATCAGGCCGCCGGTGCAGGATTCGGCCACGGCCAACCGCCAGCCGCGGGCGCGCAGCAATTCCCCGACCAGAATTTCGGGGGAGTTTTCGGAGGGAGGTATCTCGTTCATGGGGGCGATTATACCGTGCCGTTTGCGCGCTGTCATGTTATGATTTCCCCTCCCCCAGACCCGACAGGTCTCGGAGACCTGTCGGGTCTTGAAAGTCCGAGGAACCCCCAGACCTGACGGGTCTCGCAGACCCGTCAGGTCTTTCTCCCCCCAGAAAATACGCCCATGTCCCGTTTGGAACTCTTCCCCATCACAACCCGCATCACCGATGACCGCCTGACGATTGCCGGATGCAGCCTGCACGATTTGGCGGAGCGGTACGGCACGCCCCTGTATCTCTACGACCAGGCCACCCTGGAAGACGCCGTGGAGCGCTATCGCGCCGCCCTGCGCGCCCACTATCCCGCCCCCGCCGGATTGACTTACGCCGGCAAGGCTTATCTCTCGCTGGCGATGGCTCAGTGGGTGCAGGAGCGGGGGTTGTGGCTGGATTGCACCGGTGCGGGCGAACTGGCGATTGCCGCCGCGGCGAAGGTGCCGCCCGCCAGCGTCCTCGTCCACGGGGTCAACAAGAGCGAGACAGACCTGCGCGCCGTCCTGCGCCATGCCGGTACGCTGGTGGCAGACAATCTCCCCGAAGTGCATCGCCTGTTGGCGCTGGCCCGCGCCGGAAACGCCCTGCCGGAACTCTGGCTGCGCCTGCGCCCCGGCATCGCCGTCGCCACTCACGCCCATATCCAGACCGGGCAGGAGGACAGCAAGTTCGGGATGAGCCGGGAGGAGGCCGCCGAAGCGGTGCGCCTGTGCCTGGAGAACGGCCTGCCCCTCACCGGCCTGCACTTTCACCAGGGGTCGCACTTCCACGAGCCGGAACCGCTGCGGGCCGCCCTGGACGGGCTGCTCGATTTCGCCGCCGCCATGCGCTCCGCTCACGGCTGGCTGCCCCGTCACGTTTCGCCCGGCGGCGGCTGGGGAACGGCCTATCACGAGGAGGCCCTGCCCCACCCCCCGGTGGAGGTCTACGTGCAGTTGATTGGGGAGCATTTGCAGGCCGGATGCCGGGCGCGCGCCCTGCCGCTGCCCCATCTCCACCTGGAGCCGGGGCGGAGCATCGTCGCCCGCGCCGGGGTAGCGGTGTACCGGGTCGGGACGGTCAAGCACACCGCCAGCCGCCGCTGGCTGCTCCTGGACGGCGGGTTGGCGGACAACCCCCGCCCGGCGCTTTACGGGGCGCGCTACAGCGCCCTGCCCGTCCGTTGCCCGGAGCGGCCTCCCGTCGGCCCCGCCTGGCTGGGAGGCCCCTACTGCGAGAGCGGGGACGTGCTGATAGAGGCCCTCCCTTTGCCTGAAATCCGGGCGGGGGAACTCATCGCCGTGCCGGTCAGCGGGGCGTACCAATTGAGCATGGGGAGCAACTACAACGGAGCGCGCAAGCCCGCCGTCCTGTGGCTGCGGGAGGGGCAGGCGCGCCTCATCCAGCGCCGCGAGACCCCCGAGGATTTGCTGCGCCGCGACGTGCCGCTGGGCGGAAAGTAAAGGGGAGGCACGCAGATTACGCTGATGCCCGCTGATTGGCGCAGAAGAGCGCATGACTTCAACGGTTGTTGCCTGTGCCGCCGATACGGGGGACTGGAAGTCCCCCGCTGGGAGGTGGTGCAATCAAATCCTGTAGATGCGTTTTGGCCCCGGCGACTGGCCCCCTTGCGGGGATGCTGCGCTGTGGGACAACTGCTCGCAGTTGTCCTACGCCGGAGGGCGGCTTCGCAGATGTCGGTGCAGTTTCAACGGCTCTCTTCCGCAGCATTTCCTGCGCCCCCGGCGGCAATACACACTGGATTATAATTCCGGCGTGGACACCCCCGACCTGACCCCTCTCCTGAACGCCCTGCCCGAAAAGCCCGGCTGCTACCTGATGAAGGACGCCGAGGGCACGGTGATTTACGTCGGCAAGGCCGTCAACCTGCGGAACCGGGTGCGCTCCTACTTCCACGCCAGCGCCCAGAAGAATGCCAAGACGCGGCAACTGGTCAGCCGCATCGCCGACATCGAATGGATTGTGGTGGCCTCCGAACTGGAGGCCCTCATCCTGGAGATGAACCTCATCAAGCGCTACAAGCCGCGCTACAACGTGCGCCTGAAGGACGACAAGCGCTACCCCTACATCAAAGTCCACTGGAGCGACCCCTACCCCAAAGTGACCGTCACCCGCCGCATGGTGAACGACGGCTCGCGCTACTTCGGCCCCTACACCAGCGTGTGGGCGGTCCACCAGACCCTGGATGTCCTGCGGCGCATCTTTCCTTACCTGACCTGCGACCGCACCATCACCGGCACAGACCGGCGCGCCTGCCTGTACCGCGACATCAAATTGTGCGCCGCGCCCTGCATCGGAGCGGTCACGCAGGAAGCCTACCGCCAGATGATTGCCGACCTGATGGACTTCCTGGACGGCAACACCGCCCCCATCGTGGAGCGGCTGCGCGCCGAGATGCAGGAGGCCGCCGATTCCCTGCGCTTTGAGCGCGCCGCGGCCCTGCGCGACCAGTTGCTCGCCATCGAGAAAATCGTCGAAAAGCAAAAGGTCGTCTCGCCGGAGTACCAGGACTCGGACGTGGTGGCCCTGGCCCGCGCCGACGGGGAGGCCGTGGCGCAGGTCTTCTTCATTCGGGGCGGCAAACTCATCGGGCGGGAATACTTCGTCCTGGACGGGACTTCCGAGGAGCCGGACGCCGAAGTCATCGCCGGTTTCCTCAAGCAGTTCTACGACAAAGCCCCCACCGTCCCGGCTCAGGTGCTCCTGCCC
>DRKV01000156.1 GCA_011051635.1 Chloroflexota bacterium
AGATGCATTTCGGCCCTGGCGACTGGAAGTCGCAGCAACAGTTGCGAAACCTGCCGCCGCAGGTTGGATTCCAGTTGCCGAAGGGCAACTTCGCAGACGTTGGTGCAGTTTCAACTGCCGCCTTCTACAACATTTGCCTGCACCCAAAATCGTTTCGTGCAGTCAGGGCCGAGTTTTTTAAGGGATTACTGTCGGGTCTCCCTTTGAGGGCGCTTTTCCAGCACTATGCGCTCTCCGGTCGGCGAGGGCCTCGTTGACCGCGTATCAAAATCGAGAGGTGAGACAAAGCGGGCGCTGGCTTCGATACGGTCGCGGCCTACTCCGTCAGCCGCCGCACCCCGCGCCGATAGACCGGTGCCGTTAGGGCAGGCAGGATGCCGTCGGAGAGCAGATAACTGAGCGCGGGCAGGGGGGATTTGGGCTGCGCGCCGCGGGGTCGCGGCTTTTCATCCGCCAAGGTGATTTCAGCGACCGCGACCGCTTCCCCATCGGATTGTGCTAACGCCGAGCGCACGCGCCCCTCGGCATCCACCACTTTGCAGCCGGGGATGAAGTCGCATTCCAGGGTCACTTGACGGGCATCAGACCAGTGCCGCATCAGCGAAGGCGCGGCGGGCAAAAACGTGAGCAGCGTGGCGCGGCTGGCGGGCAGCACCGTCCGCAAATGTCCGCTCGCCACGGTCTGCACCATCGGCACGCCCAGCCAGGCGGTTTGCTGATTCACCATCTCACCGAAGAGATATTTTCCCGTATCCTTGAGAATCCGTCCAATCAATCCGAACTCATCGAAGGTGACGCTTTCGCCGTTCTCGAAGGAAAAGGTCGGGTTGGTGACATCGGGCGGGCTGCTGGCAACCAGCATCAAATCCACCTGCCCGGCGTATCCCTTCCAGAGGGAACGATGGGCGGCGTCCCAGCAAATCAGCAGGCCGATGTCGCCCAAATCGGTGTGCGCCACACTCACGCCGCGCCGCCCGCGAAAATAGGCCCGCTCCCAGCCCCAGGGGTAGGTTTTGTCGTACCGCCACATACGCCCGTCGGGAGCGAAGAGCAGGAGGGCGTTGAAAATCTCGCCGCCTTCGCGCAGTAGCAAACTCCCCGCCAAATGGACGCCGTGCTGGGCAGCAGTCATCCGCATCCAGGCGACGGTTTCGCCGTCCAGCGGCTCGGCGCGTTGATAGTTTTCATCCGAATAGCAGTAGCCGGTGTTGAAAATCTCCGGCAAGGCCACCAAGGATGCCCCTGCGGCAGCCGCTTCCGCCACCAACCGACCCGCCCGCTCCAGGCGGGTCTCGGTCGGCGCACATGCGGCGTTCATTTGTATCGCCGCAGCAGTCAGTTTTCGCGTCATCTCGTCATCTCCATCTCTTTTCGCACAGGTATGCTTGCTATCTTCATTCCAGTATAGCAAAAAGCAAAGGAAAAACTACCGCTACCTGCGGGGCGACCAGTCGATTTTCCACCGTGCAGCCGATATCTTGGCCTTGACCGCGGGAGTTCCGTTCAGGCGAGATAATGAACTTACAGATTCCTTAAAAAATAGGGGGGGCAATATGGCAATAACTCAGGTTACAATATGGGAAACATCTTCTATGAGGGCTTTCTTCATCTCCACGTATTCATCCTCCCCCACGCCCTCCAAAAGGCGGACAACCCAAAAGAGCGTCTTCGTTCGTCCCCGAACCGTCACAGGTTGCGCTACACCCTCATTCCTTGCCCTCGAAATCGGCAGGAAATTTCAATATGTCCTACACCAGCCATTCCTCCCCCTCAAACCTCCTCGATGCCATTCCGGATGCCATTTTCGTCCAATCCATCCAGGAAGACGAAGCCGGCAAATTCGTAATGGTCAATCACACCGCCTGTGAGTTATACGGCTATACGCAGCAGGAGTTCTTGCAGCGCAGCCTGAGAGACCTTTGCGCGCCAGAAGCCGCCCAGAACGCAGAGGAACTCCAACGTCCCGCTCTCCGCGGGGGGGAGACAGTCACTTACGAGACCACGCACATCGCCAAAAGCGGCAAGCGTTTTCCGGTGGAGGTAACCGCAAAAATCATCGAGTACGAGGGGGAAAAAGCGCTGCTTACTACTGTCCGGGATATTACAAAGCGTAAAACTCCCCAACAGTTTGCCATAGAGGGCGAAGAATACTTTCGGCTGGCTTTCCAGGCCAGTCCCGCCGCGACGAGCATCAGTCGTCTCTCTGATGGTATGGTAGTAGATGTCAACAAAGCGTTTTGCCGCATCACTGGTTATCAGCGCGAGGATGTACTGGGAAAAACCAGCACCGAAATAGCCATTTGGGGAAAACCGCTCAACCGGGAGAAATTCACTGCTCAGTTAGAGAAAGAGGGCCGGGTAGAAAATCTGGAAATCACCTTCTACACGAAGGAGGGTCGCCCCATCCGGGCCCTGCTGTCTTCCCAAATTTTCATGCTTAACGGCGAGCCGCATTTGCTGAACATTGCCAAAGACATCACCGACCTGGTAGAGACGCGCAAGAAACTGGAAGCCAGCGAAGAACGTTTTCGCAAAATTTTCAATGCCAGCCCGGATGCCATCACTATCAGCAGGCTAGAAGACCAGCGTTTTGTGGAAGTCAACCCGGCTTTCACGCGGTTGAGCGGTTACACGCGGGAAGAAGCCGTGGGAAAAACCGCCTGGGAACTGCGCCTGGGGAAGGATGAGGATGCCTGGGAAAATGCCCGGCAACGACTGGTGAAGCACAGATTCCTGCCTCCCCGCGAATTTGTCTTCACGCGGAAAGATGGCACCAC
>DRKV01000157.1 GCA_011051635.1 Chloroflexota bacterium
ACGCAGCCCATCTCCACGGTGTATCGCGGCTACCGGGTCTGGGAGTGCCCTCCCAACGGGCAGGGGATGGCGGCTCTCCTGGCGCTCAACATCCTGGAGGGCTTCGACCTGGCCTCCCTGCCGCCTCTCTCGGCGGAGCGCCTGCCCCTGCTGGCCGAATCCCTGCGGCTGGCCTTTGCGGACGCCCGCTGGTACGTGGCCGACCCGCACTCCAACCCCGCTCCGCTGGAGGCGCTCCTCTCGAAGGAATACGCCGCCCGCCGCCGCGCTCTCCTGAACCCGCAGCGTGCCGTCCTCGACCGGCAGCGCGGCGCGCCGGCGGCCTCCTCCGATACGGTGTACCTGGCCGTAGTGGATGGGGAAGGGAACGCCTGCTCCTTCATCAACAGCAATTACATGGGGTTCGGTACCGGCATCGTGCCGCGCGGTTGGGGGTTCACGCTGCAAAACCGCGGCCACAATTTCAGCCTCGACCCGCGGCATCCCAACGTGCTTGCCCCCGGAAAACGCCCCTATCACACGATTATCCCCGCCATGCTGACCGATGCGGAGAGCGGCGCTCTGTGGGGGCCTTTCGGGGTGATGGGCGGCTTCATGCAGCCGCAGGGCCACGTGCAGGTGGCCGCGGCTCTGATTGACGACCACCTTGACCCCCAGGCGGCGCTGGACAGGCCGCGTTTCTGCATCACCGACGGTGCGTCGGGGGGGATGCTTGCCCTGGAAGAGGGTATCCCGGTGGAGGTGATGGCGCGCCTGGCCGAGATGGGACATCCCGTCCGCCCGGTGAGCGGGATGGGACGCGCCCTCTTTGGGCGGGGGCAGGTCATCCTGCGCGACCCTGCCAGCGGTGTGCTCACCGGCGGCAGCGACCCCCGCGCCGATGGATGCGCCATGACGTATTGAAGTCGTCGCCTGTCTATCGAGCCTGGCGCGATGTCTTGCATCCCCCCTTTGACGCGAAGAAGCCACCCGGACGGGTGGCTTCTCTGCGCGGGAATTGCTTCACTCTGTTCCAGTTTGGGCGGCTATCCGCTTGCTCATCTCGATTGATTGCAGCGCCAGGTAGCGGTCCCCGAAGCGTTCCAGGTTGTTCTTTTCGGTGTCGTATTGGTCGTAATGGCGTTCTTCATCGTCCACCAGCCGCTCGAAGACCTTCTTGGAGCCGGAATCGGCGTTGGCCGAACACTCGTTTGCCCAGATGTTGTACTCCCTGACGCTGCCCTGCTCCATTTGCATTCCCCTCTTCAGCATTTCGGCTACATCGTGAATCTTCTGTACGCTCTCCGATGCTACCATTTCCACATCTCCGCCCAGGAAGATGATGCGTTCCGCCAGCAATTCTATGTGCCGCATTTCTTCGATTGCGGTGCGGATGAACAGCCCCGCCAGTAACTCGAAACCCTGGTCTTCGCAGTGGAAATGGAAATACATGTACTGATGAACGGCGGACAATTCATCGGCAACGGCTTTGTTGAGTAATTCAATGCTTTTCTCGTACATGTGGGGCCTCCTTGCCCGGTTTGTGCGGTTCTCGGTTGTGATTTATTGACACTTAGATTATAGCGCATTCCTTGATAGATGAGATATGTGGGGGTGTTTGGCCCCTCGAATCAAAAAAACCTCGTCCGACGACGAGGTTTTTTTGTGCCCCCACGGAGATTCGAACTCCGGTCTTAGCCTTGAAAGGGCTACGTCCTGGTCCCCTAGACGATGGGGGCGAGAGCGGTCAGGATTTTACCATCTCCCTATGGATGGGTCAAGCAGAATTTTTCCCCCGGGCCGCCAAAACGCTTCAAGGGCTGGCCGATTCGGATGACCGCTGCCGCCGGGGCGAAGCCCCCTTCTCTTGCCGAGGGACGGTAGGACGCCCCAGGGTGGGGCTGAGCAGGATGCTGAGCCAGCGCTTGGCCCGCACGTCGTCCTCCCGATGCCCGCACAGGTCGCACACCCACACCGGAAAATCCGGCACGGTAATCATTACGTTGTGCAACCAGGTGAAGTGCGTCTCGTAGCGCAAGCGCAAAATGCCGCCTGCACATTTGGGACAAGGGTAGCGCTCTTCGGGAGGTTTTTCGCTGTCGGATTGAGCCATGATGCGCGAAAGAAGTGCGGGGTGCTATGGCGTAGGAGCGGCCAGCGCCATGCCGTCGTGGCTGAGCGCGCCTGCTTTGGGGAGAGGCCAGTACACGAAAGCGGCCTTGCCGACCACGTAATCCAGGGGAACCATCCCCCAACTGTGCGAATCGGAGGAATTGTTGCGGTTGTCGCCCAGGACGAACAATTCGCCCTCCGGCACATCCCATTCGCCCTCGTAACGGGGCGGAGCGGAGGTGTACGGTTCTTCCAGGGGACGTCCGTTGACGTACACGATGCCGTCCTTGACCCGAATCCGGTCGCCGGGGAGGCCGATGATGCGCTTGATGTACTCGTCGGCGGGGTTGCGCGGGTAGTGGAAGACGATGATGTCGCCCCGCTGGGGAGAATCGAATTTGTAGACCAGACGGTTCACCAGGATGAACTCCCCATTTTCCAGAGTGGGCATCATGCTGTACCCCTCCACCCGGATACGCGCCGAAACGGTGTTGATTGCCAGGAAGAGCACCAGGGCAATCAGCAGGGTTTCCAGCGTGTCCCACAGAAATTGAAGGGCCTCATTGCGAGGCGCGTCGCTTTCTTCGGGAATGGGGATGGCTCTGAAATCGTACATAACGGATACGTCCGGGAGGAATTATACTTGTCTATCGCCGCGGACGCAACACCAATCGAATGGGGGTTCCCAGGAAGCCGTAGGCATCCCGAAAACGGTTCTCCAGATAGCGCAGGTAGGTGAAATGCGCCAGTTCGGGGTCGTTGACGTAAATCAGGAAGGTGGGCGGGTCGGTGCGCACCTGGGTTCCGTAGTAGAGTTTGAGTTGCCTGCCGGCCCGCGAGGGGGGCGGATGGCGGTCGGAGGCCTCGCGCAGGATGCGGTTGATTTTGGAGGTGCTCAGGCGCACCAGCCGCTCCTCCTGGACGCGCAACGCGGTGGGCAAAACCCGGTTGACGCGCTGCCCCGTCTTGGCCGAGATGAACAAAATCGGGGCGTAGGCGATAAAGCGCAGGTCGTAGCGGATTTTCTCGGTGTAGGACTGCATCGTGTAGGTGTCTTTGGGGATGGAATCCCACTTGTTGACGATGATGACGGCGCTCTTCCAGGCATCCTGAATGTATCCGGCGATGTGGGCGTCCTGGGCGGTGATGCCGGTGGAAGCGTCCACCAGCAGGAGGGCCACGTCGGAGCGTTTGATAGCCCGCAGAGCGCGCATCACGCTGTATTTTTCCACCCCCTGCTCGATGCGCCCGCGGCGGCGGATGCCGGCGGTGTCAATCAGGGTGATGGGCGTCCCCTCGTATTCCAGGCGGGTATCCACCGCGTCCCGGGTTGTGCCGGGGATGTCGCTGACCAGGGCGCGCTCCTCACCCAGCAGCCGGTTGAGCAGGGTGGACTTCCCGGCGTTGGGCTTGCCCACCAGGGCGATTTTGACGGAATCATCTTCAAGGCTCTCTCCGCTTTGGGGCAGGGCAACCACCAGGGCGTCGAGCAGGTCGCCCGTGCCCCGTCCATGCAGGGAGGAAATCGGGTAGGGGGTTCCCATCCCCAACTCGTAGAACGCGTAAACGTTCTCCGCCAGGGCTTGATTATCGCATTTGTTGACCACCAGAAAAACGGGGGGATGTGGTTCGCCGTCTTTCCGGGTTTGCAGGCGGCGCAGCAGGTCGGCGATTTCGTGGTCGGCAGGGGTGACGCCGCTTTGGGCGTCCACCAAAAACAGGATGGCATCCGCCTCCTGGATAGCGAGGCGCGCCTGCTCCCGGATTTGCTCGATGAAAGGCGCCGACCCGACGGAGAGCGGTTCCCGCTTTGTGTTGGCTGCCGAGTGGGTAGGGTCTATGCCCCCCGTATCCATCACGTCAAAGACGTGTCCGCTCCACTCGGCCTCAGCCAGCAGGCGGTCGCGGGTCGTGCCGGGGATGTCATCCACCACGGCCAGGCGCTCACCGGCCAGGCGGTTGAAAAGGGTGCTCTTGCCTGTGTTGGGGCGGCCCACCAGGGCGACCAGGGGTTTTCTCATGCGGATATGCTCTCAATCAGGGCGTTGGGGTCAAAGTGACCGTCAGGGTAGGCGTGGAGGTAATCCCCACCGTGGCGGTGATGGTGCCGGTGGGCGTCGCCGTGCCTGCGGGGAGCACCTCCACCTCCAGCGTGCCGGGCAGGATGGACTGGACGCGCACCTCATCGGGGATGAGACCCACCTGGGGGGAAATCTGGTACACGCCGGGGGTGAGGCCGCTCACATCCACGTAAAGGCGCAATTCCTCCGGGAGGAGGTTATCCAGCACGGAGAGCGGCCCCGCCAGGATGACGTCCACCGTATCGGGGGATGCATGCGCTTCCAGGCCGGGTTCCACCCCGATGATTTCCACCGGCAGAGACAATCCCAAACTCCCCTCGATAGCGGCGATGCTGACCCGCACCAGGACGCTCTGTTCCCCGACCACCGAGACGCCATCCGGGAGGGCCAGGGGCAGGCGTACCTCAAAATCGTCCGTGCGTTCCGACAAATTGAGAGCCTGCGTCTCCACGTAGCCGGGCAGGTCGTTGACCAGTTGGGGGTTGCTGGAGAAAACGGTCACCGCGGGGGGCGTTACCAGGATGTTCGTCAGGCGGTAGCCTTCTTTGACCTGCCCTTCGGTGATGACTTTGACGACTACGTTGCGGTAGCCGCCCAGGAGGGTGACGGGTTGGGTAATTTCGATGCTCTCCGGCTCGACGGTTACGCCATCCACGCGGTTGCCGGCAGCGTCGAGAGGCTGCAAGGGGACGCGGCGGACGATGGTTTGTTCCAGGCCGGTGATGTCCAGGGCGGCGCGGACCTCGGCCACGCGGCTTACCGCGTTGGAGGGGCCGCTAATCTCTGCCCGCGCCGCGCTGATAATCGGCGGGGAAGCCTGGTAGCCGCGGGCCGGTTCGCCGGTAATGTCCAGCCGAATGGCTTTGGCCTGGGAAACGCGTCTGTCGAGCACGACCTGCACCTGCTCCGGCACGACCGAGAGCAGCCGGGCGGGCTTGAGGGCATACTGCACCTGGACGGAGACAACATGGGTTCCGATATCCAGCCCGCTCAAATCCAGGGTGGCGCTCAGAAATTCGGGCTGGCGGGCGTATTGTTCCAGCGTCAGGCGGGGAGCGTAGAGGAGAACGTCCACGCTGGCGGGCAGGGTGTTGATGACCAGGATGTCGCTGTCAAGCCCGACTACTTCCAGGGGAACGTTGGTGAACAGACGTTGTTCGTTGGGGTTGGTGGAGGTCACCGCGGAAATCCAGACCATCAGAGCCAGCAAGAAGGCCAGAAAGAGCGTGCCGAGGTTACGCGCCAGCCAGCGCAAGGGGGGCCAGGCGGTCATCTTTCTGCCTCCTGGCGGTTGCGCTCCGCTCCGATGCGCAGGGCGTGCTGGAGCCACTCCCGCAGGGTGGCAGGCGGTCTTTCTTCGGGGAAGAAGGTGCGCAGGATGTTGCCCAGGCGCTCCGTGTCCAACCGTCGAATCATGCGCCCGTTGTGAACGATGGAGATGGTCCCGGTTTCTTCGGATACCACGATGACGATGGCATCGCTTGCTTCGGATGTGCCCAGCGCTGCCCGGTGGCGCAACCCCATTTTGGCTTCAGCAGGCCGATTGAGTACGCCCCGTGTGGAAAGCGGCATGACGCAGGATGCCGCCACGATGCGCTCGCCCCGAATGATGACCCCGCCATCGTGCAAAGGCGTGTTGGGGTAGAAAATCTGGAGAAGAAGTTCCGGCGATACCAACGCGTCCAGTTGCACGCCGGTGCTGGTGTATTCACCCAGGGGGTCTTGCCGTTGCAGGATAATCAAGGCTCCGTGCTTCAGGCGGGAAAGACGCCCGGACGCCAGCACGACCGCGTCCAGCGTGTCGTAGGTCGTCGGCGCGCCTTTGGCCCCTCCCAGACCGGCCCTGCCCAGCCTTTCCAGGGCGCGGCGGATTTCGGGCGCAAAGATGACCGGGATGGCGAGTATCAGCGCCGGCAGGGTGGCCTGCACCAGCCAGGAGAAGGCCGGCAGAACGGCCAGGCTGTTCAACAGGCTCAGGAGGACGATGAGCAGAATCACCCCGCGCAAGAGAACGACCAGTTGGGTATCCCGCAGGGTCTTCAGGATGACGAAAAAGACCGCGGTGACCAACGCCAGGTCCAGGACGCTCAACCAGGTGATGCGTTGAAAAAGGAAGGAGAGGTTGTAAAGGAGGGTTTCCAGCACGGTCGGTTAGGGGGCAGAGTGGACACAAATGAGATGCAGACGGGCGTGGATGAACGCAGATGACGCTGATTCCCGCAGATTTGCGCTGCAAAATCTGCGGGAAATCGGGTTCCCAGAAAATCAACGCTGTGAGGAGCGCCCACAGCGTGATGGAAGTACCAGATTTTGATGCGATGAAGCGGTTTGCCGGGCGCACGCTTGTCCGCACCGGAACAACCGAGGCTAAATTGGCCGCAAGACGCGGTCTTTGCGGAGTTGCTTGAAGTGCAACACCGTCCCCATTGGCATGGTCTCCCGCGCCGCGTCTTGCCAGGCGCGTACGCCCAGTTCTTCCACCACGCGACGCTCGTATCCGGCAGCGTTCCACAAGGCTTCGTGCTGGGCCAGGTCGGGAGGCAGGAAGACCAGGGCGGCTTCGCTTTGCAGTTCCCTGGAGGCGGCTTCCACCTTGGGGAAGATGGCTTCGACGGCCTGCGAGAGAGGCACTTTGTCGGAGAAATACACTTCGTCCACTCGCGTTACCAGGTTTTCTACCTGCCAGCCGACTACGCCGACCAGTTCGCCCTCCATACGCAGCAGCATGTAGGCCTTCTCGCCGAAAGCAGCCATGATGTCCATGCGCTCCAGGGGCGGTTGCGGGTCGCTGATGGTGTTGATGAAACTGGCGATTTCTTCGGCCTGACGGGGACGCGCCTTCTCCACGCGTAATTCCCCTTTGACCAGCGGTACCGTCTTTTGCTCTTCCTCGGCGGTGATTTCGGGAGCGATTTGCTGCCAGGCGGCGACTACCTGTTTCCAGGTGTCTTCGAAGGAACCCTGATTGTAGATGATGACGTCCGCGGCGGAGCGTTTTTCGGCCTGGGGCGTTTGGGCCTCAACGCGCTGAAGAGCCTCTTCAGGAGACATCTTGCGTTTGCTGACCAGGCGTTGAATCTGGGTCTCTTTGGGGACGTGTGTCACCCAGATGCTGTCGCACATTTCCCGCAGGGGGCTTTCCAGCAATTTGATGGCCTCGATGACAATCACTTTCTGCGGAGCGCGCTGCGCCAGAATTTGGATGGCCTGCCGCACAAGAGGGTGGACGATGGCCTCCAGTTGCCGCAGAGCCGCCTCATCGGCGAAGACGATGCGCCCCAGTTTGGCGCGGTCAATCTGTCCGTCGGGAGCGAGTATCCACCTGCCGAAGAAATCCACCACTTGTTGGTAGCCAGGTGCCCCTTTGGAAATGGCGCGATGAGCCAGGGCGTCGGCGTCTATGCCGTAAGCCCCCAGGTGTTCCAACATGCGGCGCACCACGCTTTTCCCGGTGGCGATATTGCCCGTCAAACCGATGACGTATTTACCTGCCCAGGCTCCCATACGAACTCCTTAAGAAACGTTGTTTTCTGCCGGTCATTTTAGCCTGCGCGTGCGAGAATGTCAATTTGAGAAAGTGTGCAAGTGGGAAAGTTTGCAAGTGTGCAAGCGGAGAAGTGGGGAAGCGTGCCGGCGGAATGGGCAGAGATGCTTTGCCGGCTGATGCAAGGGACGCGGATGACGCTGATGCCCGCTGATTTGCGCCGCTCTCGCGTTCCAGGGGGCGTTTTTGTCGCTCAGGCCGCCAGTCAGGCGGCGAGGGCTTTCGGGGGCAGGAGCCAGACAAGCGTGCCGCGCGGCGGGTGGAGGGCGTAGAGGTCCACCCGTGCCAGGGAGCCTTTTTTGCACACCACCACGCCGCCGCCCGTCAACGCGCCGATGGTCATGCTGCAATCCGGTTCGTGCCCCACCAGGAGAAGGGTTTCGCCGGGGTGTTCCTCCAGTACCCGCTCCAGTTGACGGATGTCGAAGCCGGGGGCGAGGCGGGGGTCCACTTCCAGCGGGGCGCGGAGGTGGGATGCGACTATCTCGGCGGTCTGGAAGGTGCGGCGCAAAGGG
>DRKV01000158.1 GCA_011051635.1 Chloroflexota bacterium
ACCGTCCCGCCCGCTGGAGCCGCGGCGACAAACTCACCCTTCTGGCCTGCGCCCTGTTTCTGGCCCTCTGGCTGCTGCCCCCCGCCCAGGGACTGGCCTACACCCCCTACCCGGCCCTCTCCCTCCCGCCCTTTGCGGCGTGCCACGGCCTGGCGACCCTCGCCCTGCTGACCCCCGCCCTGGCGCTGGCCTCCGACGATGCTCCACATTCGTGACCTGACCTTCACCTACCCCCAGGCATCCCGCCCGGCGCTGCGAGGGATTTCCCTGCACGTGCCGCGGGGCGCGTTCGCCCTGCTCACCGGCCCCTCCGGGAGCGGCAAATCCACCCTGCTGCGCGCCCTCAACGGGCTGGTTCCCCACTTCAGCGGGGGGCGCATCGCGGGGCAGGTGCGCGTGGATGGCCGCGACCCGCTGGCGCTCGGCCCGCAGACGATGAGCCGCCACGCGGGATTCGTCTTTCAAGACCCCGAAGCGCAGTTCGTCGTCGAGCAGGTGGAGGATGAGATTGCCTTTGCGCTGGAGAACGCCGGGATGCCCCGCCCGGAGATGCGCCGCCGGGTGGAGAGCGCCCTGGAACAGACCGCCTTACAGCGTTTCCGGTACCGGAAGATTATCTCCCTTTCGGGGGGAGAGCAGCAACGCGTCGCCCTGGCCGCGGCGCTGGCCCTGCGCCCTTCCCTGCTCCTCCTGGACGAACCCACCTCCCAACTCGACCCCCAATCGGCGGAGGAAATCCTGGCCGCCCTGAAAGCCCTCCACGCCCAGGGGATGACCGTCATCCTGGCCGAACACCGCCTGGAGCGCGTCCTGCCGCTGGCCGACTGGGTGATTGCGCTCACCGCGGGGGGGGAATTGCTGGCCTGCGGGCCGCGGGATGAGGTCTTGCCCCGACTGGAAACCCTCCCGCCGGTGACGGAGGTGGGGCGGGCGCTGGGGTGGAAGCCGTTGCCGGTGGATGTGCGAAGTGAGAAGGGCGAAGTGCGAAGTGCGGGGTGCGGGGTGCGAGGTACAACGTACAGGGTACAACGTACAGGGTACGATGTACGAGGTACGATGTACGCTGTACGCTGTGTGGGGCTGGAGGTGCGGTATGGGGAGATGGCGGCGCTGCGGGGGGTGTCGCTGGAGGTGGGGAAGGGAGAAATCCTGGCTTTGATGGGGCGCAACGGGGCGGGGAAGAGTACGCTGCTGCGGGCGGTGATGGGGCTGCTGCCGCTGCACGCGGGCGACATCCTGCTGGAGGGGCAATCCATCCGCGGCTGGGAGACGGCGCAGAGAGCGCGGCGCATCGCTTTCCTGCCGCAAGACCCCAACGCCCTTCTCTTCGCCGAGAGCGTCGCCGAGGAGTTGGCCGTCACCCTGCGTAACCACGGGATGACAGTTGATGAGGCCGCCATCGCCGCGCTTCTGGAGCGTCTCGGGCTGGGCGACAAGGCGCACCGCTACCCGCGGGATTTGAGCGTCGGGGAGCGGCAGCGGGTGGCGCTGGGGGCAGTAACCATTACCCGCCCGGCAGTGTTGTTACTGGATGAACCCACCCGCGGGCTGGACGCCCAATCCAAAGCGCAACTGGCCGATTTGCTGGAGGGATGGCGCGCCGAGGGGATGGGCATCGTCCTGGCGACCCACGATGTGGAACTGGTCGCCCGCCTGGCGGACCGCGTCGCCCTTCTGGAGGCGGGACGCCTTTCCATAACGGGAGCACCCCTAAGGGTGTTCGAGCAGCATCCGGAGTTTGCGCCTCAAATGGTGCGGCTCTTTCCGGGGTGCGGCTGGCTGACGGCGGAGGAGGCGATATTCCATCTAAAGGCAGAAGCGGCATCGTGAAAGCGGCGTCGAGACGCCGCAGTCCAAAGGGCAATTCCGCCTGAACTTGTCTGAATATGACAACTCACCGCCGATTTTAAGCAGTTTATAACTTCAGATTTGAGAGAGGAAAGGCTACACTACAGGGAGGGTGCAGAAGAAGGATTGCGGCACCCTTTTCGCCCGTCCGAGGACAGGCCAGAACCATGTTGTTGACCCGCAGAAAGCCTTCGATGCTTTGCGGAGACCATCCTGACAGGGAGAGAAACTCTATGAAACGCGAATTGATTACACTGGACGGCAACGAGGCCGTAGCGCGCGTTGCCCACAAACTCAACGAGGTCATCGCCATTTACCCCATCACGCCTTCCACGCCGATGGGTGAATTGGCCGATGCCTGGTCGGCGCAGGGGAAGGCCAACCTGTGGGGGACGGTCCCCCTGGTGGTCGAGATGCAGGCCGAAGGCGGGGCGGCTGGCGCAGTCCACGGGGCGTTGCAAACCGGCTCGCTGACGACGACCTTCACCGCTTCGCAGGGCCTGTTGCTGATGATTCCCAACATGTACAAAATTGCGGGCGAATTGACCTCCACCGTCTTCCACGTGGCCGCCCGCTCGGTGGCCGCTCAGGCGCTCTCCATCTTCGGCGACCACACGGACGTGATGGCAACCCGCTCGACCGGTTTTGCCCTGCTGTCCTCCGGCTCCATTCAGGAGGCGCACGATTTCGCCGCTATCGCGCAGGCCGCCACGCTGGAAGCGCGGGTTCCTTTCCTGCACTTCTTCGAGGGCTTTCGCGTTTCCCACGAAATCAACAAGGTCGAACTACTGGACGACGAAGACCTGCGCGCCATGATTGACGACGCCCTGGTGCAGGCGCACCGCGCCCGCGGTCTTTCGCCGGAGCACCCCTTCATCCGCGGCACGGCGCAAAACCCGGATGTCTTCTTCCAGGCCCGCGAGAGCGTCAACCCTTACTACATCCAGACCCCTGCCATCACCCAAAAGGCGATGGACAAATTCGCCGAAGTGACGGGACGGCAGTACCACCTGTTCGATTACGTCGGCGCGCCGGACGCCGAGCGCGTTGTGGTGCTGATGGGTTCGGGGGCGCACACCGCCGCCGAGACCGCCAAATATCTGGCCGCCCAGGGCGAAAAGGTGGGCGCGGTTCTGGTGCGCCTGTACCGGCCTTTCGACGCCCGCGCCCTGCTGAAGGCCATGCCCAAGACCGTCAAGGTGATTGCCGCCTTGGACCGCACCAAAGAACCCGGCGCAGCGGGCGAACCGCTCTACCAGGACGTGCTGACCGCCGTCAGCGAGGCCGCCATGCACGGCGAACTGCCCTTCGCCCAGTTCCCGCAGGTCATCGGCGGACGCTACGGGCTGTCCTCCAAAGAATTCACCCCCGGCATGGTCAAGGGGCTGTTCGAGGAGATGAAGAAGGAACGCCCCAAGAACCACTTCACGGTGGGGATTTACGACGATGTGACCAACACGAGCATCGAATACGACCCCTCCTTCTCCATCGAAGACCCGCAGGCCGTGCGCGCCATCTTCTACGGCCTGGGTTCTGACGGGACGGTCGGGGCGAACAAGAACTCCATCAAAATCATCGGCGAGGAAACCGACAACTTCGCCCAGGGCTACTTCGTGTACGACTCGAAGAAATCGGGCGCGATGACCATTTCGCACCTGCGCTTCGGCCCCAATCCGATTGACGCCCCCTACCTGATTGAGCCGCACACGGCGAATTTCGTGGCCTGCCATCAGTTCACCTTCGTCGAGAAGTTCGACATCCTGCAATACGCCCAGCCCAACGGCATCTTCCTGCTGAACAGCATCTACGGGCCGGATGAGGTGTGGGACCATCTGCCCCGCGAGATGCAGAAGGACATCATCGAGAAGAAATTGCGCTTCTACGTGATTGATGCCTACAGCGTGGCGAAAGATACCGACATGGGGGCACGCATCAACACCATCATGCAGACCTGCTTCTTCGCCATCAGCGGTGTTCTCCCCCGCGAGCAGGCCATCGAGCACATCAAGAAGGCCATCCGCAAGACCTACGGCAAGCGGGGCGAGGTGGTCGTGCAGCGCAACTTCAACGCCGTGGACCAGTCCCTGGCGCACCTGCACGAGGTCAAAGTCCCCGACAAAGTGACCAGCACTTTCACCCGCAAGCCGCCCGTCCCCGAAGAGGCCCCCGAATTCGTGCGCGAGGTGTTGGGCAAGATGATTGAGCGCAAGGGCGACGAACTGCCCGTGAGCGCCTTGCCCGCCGACGGCACGTACCCCAGCGGTACGACCCAATGGGAAAAACGCAACATCTCTCTGGAAATCCCCCAATGGGAGCCTGACTTGTGCATCCAGTGCGGCAAGTGCGTCTTCGTGTGTCCGCACGCCGTCATCCGCCAGAAAATCTTCGACCCGGCAGAATTGGAAAACGCGCCGGATACCTTCCTCTCGCTGGATGCCAAATTCAAAGAGTTCCCCGGCATGAAGTACACCATCAGCGTAGCGCCGGAAGACTGCACCGGGTGCGGCTTGTGCGTGGAAGCCTGCCCCGCCAAAGACAAGAGCCAGGCCGGACGCAAGGCCATCAACATGGTTCCGCAGCCCCCGATTCGCGAGCGCGAAAAGGTCAATTGGGAATTCTTCCTCTCCCTGCCCGAAGTGGACCGCACCAAATTCTCCTTCGGAACCATCAAGAATTCCCAGTTACTGGAGCCGCTCTTCGAGTTCTCCGGTGCCTGCCCCGGCTGCGGCGAGACCCCCTACCTGAAACTGCTGACCCAGTTGTTCGGCGACCGGGCTATCGTTGCCAACGCCACCGGCTGCTCCTCGATTTACGGCGGCAACCTGCCCACCACGCCGTGGGCGGTCAACAAGGATGGGCGCGGCCCGGCCTGGTCCAATTCGCTGTTCGAGGACAATGCCGAGTTCGGCCTGGGGATGCGCTTGACGGTGGACAAGCAGACGGAATATGCCCGCGAATTGCTGCCGCACTTTGCCGGCGTGGTCGGCGATGAACTGGTAGATGACTTGCTGAACGCCGACCAGAGCACCGAGGCCGGTATCCAGGCGCAGCGCGAGCGGGTTGCCCTGCTCAAACAGCGCTTGCAGGGTATCGATGACCCCAAAGCCCGCGACCTGCTCAGCCTGGCCGATATGCTGGTCAAGCGGAGCGTATGGATTGTGGGCGGCGACGGCTGGGCCTACGACATCGGCTACGGCGGCCTGGACCACGTCCTGGCTTCAGGGCGCAACGTCAACGTGCTGGTGATGGATACGCAGGTATACTCCAATACCGGCGGGCAGTCCTCCAAAGCCACGCCGCGGGCGGCAGTCGCCAAATTCGCGGCCAAAGGTAAAGACCTGCCCCGCAAAGACCTCGGCCTGATGGCGATGTCTTACGGCTACGTTTACGTGGCGCAAATCGCCATGGGCGCCAGCGACACGCAAACGCTGAAGGCTTTTCTGGAGGCCGAAGCCTATGATGGGCCGTCCCTCATCATCGCTTACAGTCACTGCATTGCCCACGGCTACGACCTGCGCTACGGCCTCAACCAGCAGAAACTGCTCGTGCAATCCGGCTTGTGGCCTCTGTATCGTTACAATCCCACCCTGGTGCAAAAAGGCAAGAACCCGCTCAAACTCGATTCCCGCGACCCCAAAGTGGGCGTAGAGAAATTCGCTTACAATGAAACCCGCTTCCGCATGTTGACCCAGACCGACGAGAAACGGGCCGAGGAGTTGATGAAACTGGCGCAACAGGACGCTGTTACCCGCTGGAATCTCTACAAACAGATGGCCGCGATGCACTACGAAGCGGTCAAGCAGTAAGCAATCCGTACAGGGGGCAGGCGTACCGGCCTGCCCCTCCGCTGTTCTTACCATTCTCGCTTTCACCCACCTGGAAAGGGGTTCGTAACATGACCGAATTGAAAACAACCTACCTGGGATTGTCTCTCAAAAACCCGCTGATAGCCTCCGCCTCCCCCCTCTCGGAAAAAGTGGAGACGGTCAAACGCCTGGAGGATGCCGGAATCGCTGCGGTTGTGGTGTATTCGCTCTTTGAGGAGCAGATTACCCGCGAAAGTTTGGAACTGGACCACTTCCTGTTCTCCGGCACGGATAGTTTCTCCGAGGCCCTGAGTTTCTTCCCCGACGCGGGCCGCTACAACGTGGGTGCAGACCGCTACCTGGAGCACATCGCGGCCCTCAAAGGGGCGGTGGACATCCCCATTATCGGGAGTCTGAACGGCGTCTCCAGCGGGGGCTGGGTGCAATACGCCAAAGAGATTGAGGAGGCGGGCGCCGACGCTCTGGAACTCAATCTGTACTACCTGCCTACCGACCCGGCCCTGAGCAGTGCCGCCATCGAGGAGAATTACCTCACGCTGGTCAAGGACGTGCAG
>DRKV01000159.1 GCA_011051635.1 Chloroflexota bacterium
GAAGCCCGCCCCGTGCCGTGCAGTTCCTCCCGATAAACCCACTCGCTGTAGGCAATCAGCCCGACGAAGGCCAGCGCCACCCCCGGCGTCAGGTTGTGGAGGAAATCGTTGAAGGAAATTCCGGCGTAAGAGCCAATCAGGATGTTGGTGGGCGTCCCAATCAGGGTGCTGATGCCCACCACGTTGGAGGCAAACACCTCCGGCAGGAGCAGGGCCAGGGGGTCGGCCCCCACCGCCAGGGCAATCTGGATGGTGATGGGCGTCATCAGGAGCATGGTGGTGACGTTATCCAGAAACGCCGAGGCCACACCGGTAATCAGCATCAGGATGGGCAGCAGCAGCCACAGCCGCCCGCCCGAAACGCGGTACGCCCGATACGCCATCCACTGGAAGATGCCGGTGCGCTCCACCACGGCAATCACAATCATCATCCCCAGGATGAGGAAAATCACGTTCCAGTCCACATAGCGCAGGGCGGCCTCGAAATCGAAAATACGCACCTCCGGCACGAGCAAATCCCCCAGATAACTGACCGCGAAGACCAGCGCCGCGCCGGTCAGGGTCGCCAGGGTGTTGTGCATTTTGCCGGAAGCAATCAGGAAAAGGACGCCAACGAAGATGAGGCTGGCCGTCCAAAAAGCAATGCCGATGTGCCGCTGCAAAGAGACGGGAGGCAGTTCCAGGATTTCGCCGCCCCGTAAAGTTCCCACCTGCTCCCCGGAGAGGGGAATCAGCCGCGCTTCGAAGTGGTCGCGGGAAACCCCCAAAACGACCGGCAGCCCCGAAGGGATGTCCTCCCACACCCGCAGGGCCACCTGCCCCCGCGGGGCGCTCCCGGCGTCGCCGTAAGGGATGCTCGCCGGCAGGCGCAGGGCGAAAGAGCCATCGGGCTGGGTCTCGGTCTCGGAGAGCACCGTTTCCCCCTCCGCGCCCAGCGCCAGCCACACCCGCGCCCCGTCCACCGGCTGCCCCTGGGCGTCGAAGACCTGTCCGACCAGCATTCCGCCCAGGGCGGTGGGAGTCTCTGCCCGCGCCGGGCGCAGCGTCCACAGGGCGGCCAGCGCCATCAGCGCGAGAGCGCCTCTCCACCCCCACGCTCTCATGGCTCGTCCTCGCCGACCAGAACCACCTGCGCCCCGGTCCGGGAGGTGATGCGCTCGATGAAACCCTGCAAACGCGCCTCATCGAAGACGTTGGGACGGGCGCTGTGGCGGGGGCGTCCCAACACTACGTACTGCGCTTCCTTCTCGCGGCACAGGGCGATAATCTGGTCGCCCACCGAACCGTCCCGCACCACGCCGCAGGCTTCCACCCCGGCGCTCGCAGCCTGTTCCTGAGCGGTGAGAAGGATGAACTCGCCCATCTCGCGCATCTCTTCCTCGATGGTATGCACCCGGCTGCTGCTGGTGTGGCTGAGAAAATCAAGGTTGACAACGTACAAAAAGTGAATGGGCAGGCCGCTTTCCTGCGCCAGTTGAATAGCCCGCCGGATGGTCGGCTTGCTGGCCGCTCCACCGCGCACGGCGCATACGATACCGCTCATGGGAAACTCCGGAGTGCAGAATGGGGAATGGGGACGACGGACGACGGACGACTGACCGTGGACGGTGGCTCGCTGACGATTGACCGTGGACCGTAGACCGTGGACCGTTGACTACCGTCCTCCGTCCACCGTCCTCCGTCTACCGTCCACCGTCTACCGTCCATCGTCCTCCGCAGAGACAGCCAGGGGTTGGAGGGCCTCGTCCAGGGTGAGGTTATCGCGGCGCATACCGGGGGCCGGGGTGCCGCAGTAGGGACATAAATTCCAGGGCAGTTCCATCAATTTCCCGCAATGATGGCAGGGTTTCTTCAATTTGGTATGACAGTTGGGACACACCAGCCAGTCCTCCCGCACCCGCCGCCCGCAGCCGGGGCACAAGGGAACGTCTTCGATGGTCTGCAAGAGGGCCTCTTCCTCCAGGGTGTTCTGATACTCCTCCTCCAGCGTGCGTTGGGGGCGCATAATCAGGTACACCACGATGCCGGGAAGAAAGAGCACCGCCACCACGAGGACGGCCAGAAAACGCAGCAAAGGGTCGCGGGCGCGGGCGCGCATATCGCGGTACGTCCAAATGACCAGACTGAGCCACAAGGCAGCCAGGAACGCCCCGCTCCAGGCGGCCAGGACGAGGAAGAAACTGCGGAGTTGGGTGGGGTCGAATGTCATAAGTACCTCCGTTGGCGGGAATTATAGCATGAGGAAAGTATGCAAGTAGGCAAAGTGGCAAGTGAGAAAGTGGCAAGTGAGAAAGTGGCAAGTGGGAAAGTTTGCAAGTGGCAAGTGAGTAAGCGGGGATGCGGGGGAGGGGGGACAACTTCTGTCTGTACCCCAAGAGCACAAAAAGACGGCAAGAAACCTGCAACTTCTGCTATACTGGAGGGGACGACGGACGGTGGACCGTAGACTGTTGACGAGGGACGACAGACGCCTGCGTCTCCCCTCACCTCATCCCATCATCCCCTCACCTCATCATCTCCCCACCTCATCACCCCATCACCTCATCATCTCCCCATCTCCCCCCATGTACCGCATCACCGACCTGCACGAAACCGAGAGACCCCGCGAACGGCTGGCCGCCCAGGGAGCGCAGGCCCTCAGCAACGCAGAATTGCTCGCCATCCTGCTACGCGTCGGCGTGCGGGGCGAAAACGCCGTCCAGATGGGACAGCGCCTGCTGCAAGACATGGGCGGATTGCCCGGTCTGCACCGCGCCACCTTCGACGAAGTGTGCCAGCAAAAAGGAATCGGCCCGGCCAAAGCCGCTCAAATCAAGGCCGCCATCGAACTGGGGCGCAGACTGGCCGCCTCGCAGCCGCAGGAACGCCCCCAAATCACCTCCCCGGCGGATGCCGCCGCCCTGGTGCAATACGAGATGAGCGCCCTGGAGCAGGAGGAATTGCGCGTTTTCCTGCTGGATACCCGCAACCGGGTTCTCGACATCCGCACGGTGTACCGCGGCTCGCTCAACAGTTCCCAGGTGCGGGTGGGCGAACTGTTCCGGGATGCCATCCGCAAAAACGCGGCGGCCATCATCGTGGCGCACAACCATCCCAGCGGAGACCCCACCCCCAGCCCGGATGACGTGGCCGTGACCCGCGCCATCGTGGAAGCCGGCAAACTGTTGGACATCTCCGTTCTCGACCATCTGGTTATCGGCCAGGGACGCTTCGTATCGCTCAAGGAACGCGGCCTGGGCTTCTGAACACCCTCAGGAGGTTATCGCATGACGCTCAAAGGCAAAGGATACTACATCTGGCAAATCCCCCATTGTGAAGGCGGGAATGTGGAGGCCATTGCTGCCGCGGCGCGCCGGGCCGGCCTGGGTTATGTGCTCATCAAGGTCGCCAACCGAACGTATGCCTACAACTACGATTGGCGGCGCAGAATTGATTATGTCCCCCCGCTGGTAAAGGCTCTCAGAGCACAAGGAATCGGCGTGTGGGGCTGGCAATACGTGTACGGGGACGACCCCGCAGGGGAGGCCAACATTGCCATCCGCCGGATACGGGAACTCGGCCTGGACGGTTTCGTAGTCAACGCCGAGGCGGAATACAAACACCCCGGCAAGGCCAAAGCCGCCACAACCTACATGAAGCGCCTGCGCTCCGCCCTGCCCAATCTCCCCATCGGGTTGAGTTCCTACCGCTATCCTTCCTACCACCCCCAGTTGCCCTGGAAGGAATTCCTGACCTACTGCGACTACAACATGCCCCAGGTCTACTGGATGCAGAACCACAATCCCGGAGCGCAACTAAAACGCTCGGTGCGGGAATTCGAGGGCATGGCTCCCTTCCGTCCCATCATCCCCACAGGGGCGACCTTCTCCGAACGCGGCTGGACACCCACCCCCGAGGAAGTCCTGGAATTTTTGCAGACCGCCCAGAGTTTGAACCTCTCCTCCGTCAACTTCTGGAGTTGGGATTCCGCCCGCCCGGCGCTGCCCGACCTGTGGACGGTAGTGGCGAACTTCCCGTGGGAGGGCGCACCGCCCCCCGTGCTGGACATCACCGAACAGTTGGTGGAGGCGCTCAACACCCACGACCCCGACAAAGCAGCCGCTTTGTACGCCGAGAACGCCGTCCATGTCAACGCGGTACGCACTATCCAGGGGAAGGCCAACATCCGCACCTGGTACGCTACACTCTTCGGGCAAATCTTGCCCAACGCCAAATTTACGCTGACAGGCTACAGCGGCAAGGGTAATTCCCGCCACATGGTTTGGGAGGCGGTTTCCTCCGCCGGCGCAGTCCGTAACGGCAACGACACCCTCGGCCTGCAGGACGGCAAGATTGCCTATCACTACACGTTTTTTACGGTGGGGTGAGGCGATGATGGACGATAGACCGTAGACCGTGGATGGTAGACCACCGTCTACCGTCCACCGTCCCCCACCCACCGTCTACCGTCCACCGTCCATCGTCCACCGCACATACCCCCACACAAGAGCAATGCCCAACAGGATGGCGGGGAGCAGCACCAGCCCGGCTTCGGGGCCGAATGCGCCGCCGGTCCACAGGACGGGGCCGCGGATGGAAGGGGTGATGAGCCGAAACGTGTCAATTCCGCTGACCGGAAAGCCGAAGACGACCCCCTCGAAGAAGTTCCAACCCAGGTGCAGACCAATGGAGAGCCACAGGCGGCGCGTCCACACCCAGGGGAGCGCCAGGAAGACCCCCGCCACCAGGATGCCCAGCGCCGAAACCCAGGTGGCGTTGGGATTGCCCAGGTGCAGCAGGCCGAAAACCGCCGAGGAGAGGAAGACCGCCCAGGGGACGTTGATGCCGTCGGCCAGGTTTTGCAGCCAGTAACCGCGCATCCAGAGTTCTTCTTTCCAGCCGACGAGGAGAAAGACGAGCAGCCAGAATCCCATCTGCCCCAGCACCGCGCCGGAGGGCTGCGTCTCCCAGGCATAGGCCGCCCCCTGTATCCAGCCAAAGAGCAGGTGCAGAACGAAGATAAAGCCCATCATCACCCCGGCGATGAGCACGCCAGCCAGCAGGTCGCGCCCCGCGGCAACATCCACGGATAGCCCCAAACTGCGGAAGGAGCGCCGGTCAAGCCAGCGCCGCGCCAGATAAACGGAGAGCGTCAGAGCCAGCAAATCGGCCAATTGCTGCCACAGGAGGGCGTATCTCCCGCTAAAGAAGGCTGCGTTCCCAC
>DRKV01000160.1 GCA_011051635.1 Chloroflexota bacterium
GGAAGCCAGCGAAGAACGTTTTCGCAAAATTTTCAATGCCAGTCCGGATGCCATCACTATCAGCAGGCTGGAGGACCAGCGTTTTGTGGAAGTCAACCCGGCTTTCACGCGGTTGAGCGGCTACACGCGGGAAGAAGCCGTGGGAAAAACCGCCTGGGAACTGCGCCTGGGGAAGGATGAGGATGCCTGGGAAAATGCCCGGCAACGACTGGTGAAGCACAGATTCCTGCCTCCCCGCGAAGTTGTCTTCTTGCGGAAAGATGGCACCACCATTCCCGGTTTAATCTCCGCCGCCATCATAGACCTGGACGACAAACCCCACATTCTCTCCATCGTCCACGACATCAGCGAAATAGAACGCGCCCGGCAATCGCTCAGAGAGCGCGAACAAACACTGCAAGCCCTCATCAATGCTTCTCCAGACATCATCTGCCTGAAAGACGGAGAGGGGTGTTGGCTGGAGGCCAACCAGGCCAATTTACAGTTGTTCGAACTGGAGGACGTAGAATATCGCGGCAAAACAGACGCTGAACTGGCAGAGTACACCCCCTTCTATCGTGAGGTTTTTCTGACCTGTGTCACTACCGATGAGAAAGCCTGGGAAGAAGGTACTCTCTCCCGGAGTATAGAAACCGTCCCGCGGCCGGATGGAAGCACCCGTTACTACGATGTCATCAAGGTGCCCCTTTTCAACGAAGACGGCAGCCGCAAGGGGCTGGTGGTCATCGGCAGGGATGTCACCGCAGAACAGAAAGCCCGCCATCTGGCCGAGACCATCCAGCAAGCCAACCAGGCGCTCACCTCCTCGCTGGATTTGCAAACCGTCCTCGATGCCTTGCTCTCTTACCTGGAAAATCTTGTCCCTTACGACAGCGCCTCCATCATGCTGCGTCAAAGCGCAACGGAATTCAGCGTCCTGCATACGGGGAAGTACGAACGTTGGGCTAAACCCGAAGAAGTGGCCAAAACCGTATTCGATATCCGCACCAAACCCCACCTGAAGCGCATTGTAGAAGAACAAACGGGCGTTCTCATCCCAGATACTCGAGAAGCCCCTGGCTGGGAGAGAATTCCTGGAACCGAGCATGTCATTTCCTGGCTGGGCGTTCCCCTGATTGTAGGCGGCGAAGTTATTGCCTTGTATTCCCTCGACAAGACCGAGGCCAATTTCTTCACTCCAGAACACCTGCATCTGGCCGAATCCCTGGGCGCCCAGGCCGCTGCGGCCATCAAAAATGCACTTCTCTACAAAGAGGCCCGTCAACGCGCCCAGGACTTTGCCACCCTGTATGAAGCCAGTCAGACCCTGGCTGGAAAAGCCTCGCTGGATATGGTCTTTCGCGATATCGCCCAGTATGCCTACCGCCTTCTGGGGAGCGCGGGCGTCGGCATCTACCGCTACAACCCTACCGGGCAAAGTCTCCATGTTGTTTTGAGCACCCATCCATCCGCGCCTGTGGGGACCCGCCTGGAATTAGGTGAAGGCATGGCGGGGAGAATTGCCCAATCCCGGCAGCCCATGCGCGTGGACGACTACACCGCCTGGGAAGGACGTTCTCATCAATACGAGAAAACTTCTTTTGGCGCCGTCCTGGAAGTTCCCATGCTCTACCGCGAAGAACTTGTCGGGGTACTGGCCGCCTTCGAACTGCGCGGCAGTCCGCGGAAATTCACCGAGGAAGATGAACGCCTGCTCACCTTGTTCGCCACCCAGGCGGCAGCCGCCATCCACAGCGCTCGCTTGCTGGAGGAGACCCGCCAAAGGCTGTTGCGTATTCAGACCTTGCGCCGCATAGACCGGGTCATCGCAGGGAGCATAGATATCAACGTCACCCTCAACACCGTGCTGGATGAAGTCATCAGCCAGCACGGCATCGATGCGGCCAGCATTCTGCTGCTCGAACCTGACACCCTGCGCCTGGAATGCGCCGCCCTGCGCGGCTTTCGGCGAGAGACCATCAAAGACATTCCTTTGCGGGTTGGCGTAGGCTGGCCGGGGAGAGTTGTCCTGGAGCGGAGCGCGCTCTACATTCCAGACATACGCAAACACCCCAGGAAAGACCGCCGGACCGACCTCTTCATTTCCGAGGGGTTCATCGCCTACCGGGCTTTGCCGCTCATCGCCAAAGGCAAGGTCCAAGGAGTGCTGGAAGTTCTCCTCCAGGCATCATTTGAGGCAGACGACGAGTGGAACGAATTCCTCCTGGCACTGGCCGGACAGGTAGCCATTGCCCTGGACAACAGCACCCTGTTCCGCAATCTGGAGCGCGCCAATCTGCAACTCTCCCTGGCCTACGATGCCACCATCGAGGGATGGTCGCACGCCCTCGATTTGCGCGACAAGGAAACCGAGGGACACACCCAGCGCGTCACCGAGATGACTTTGGAGTTGGCACGCGCCATCGGGCTGGAAGGGGAAGCCCTGCTTCACATCCGCCGCGGGGCTTTGCTGCACGACATCGGCAAGATGGGCATCCCGGATGCCATCCTCCACAAGCCCGGGCCTCTCACCGCCGAGGAGCGCTCCATCATCGTGCAGCACCCTCAACTGGCCTACGAGATGCTCTCATCCATCGAATATCTGCATCCCGCGCTCAACATTCCGTACTGCCACCACGAAAAATGGGACGGGAGCGGCTACCCTCGCGGCCTGAAAGGCCACGAAATCCCGCTGGAGGCGCGCATCTTCGCGATTGTAGACGTGTACGACGCCCTGACCAGCGACCGTCCTTACCGCAAGGGCTGGCCGAAAGAAAAAGCCCTGGATTACATCCGCGAGGAGACGGGAAAACATTTCGACCCTGAACTGGTTCCTATCTTCCTGGCGCTCTTCGGATGAGGTTGTCTTTCTCTACCAGCGGTAAGCCTCCGGGCGGCGGTCTGCCAGGGTCGGGAAGGACTGCCGGGCGCGAGGCACCTCATCCAGGGGCACATCCACCGTCAGGAGGGCGGGTGCGGTACCCGCCTCAAGCAGGTATTCCCCCCACGGGGTCAGCACCCCGCTGTGGCCCCCGAAAGTCTGTCCGCTTTCCTCTCCAACGCGGTTGACCGCCGCCACAAAGTACTGATTCTCGATGGCCCGCGCTTGCAAAAGCGTCCGCCAGTGGGCAATGCGGGGAACCGGCCATTCCGCCACAATCAAGACCAGCGAAACCCCCGCCA
>DRKV01000161.1 GCA_011051635.1 Chloroflexota bacterium
CCTGGAAGAACTCAGCCAGCGCGAAGCGCGTACCACCGCCGACCTGAAAGTAGACGAGAGCATGGAAGTCAGCCGCACTCCCCGGCCCTCCGCTCCCGCCCCCGTGGAAGCCTGACGGGGGACCACGGACTACCGACCACTGACACCTGACACCTGACAAGGAGAACCCTATGCCAGAAAACCGCAGCAAAGATGCTGTCTGGGTCAACCTGGGGACCCGCCGCATCCCCAAACTGCGCCCTCCCAAATTCCCGGACGCGGATGCCATTGTGCGGGAGACCATCCGCAACCAGCCGCGCAACCCCGAAGCCGTGGACGTACTGCTGGTCAACCCGCCTACTCCCGATGGCGGCTACTGGATTCGCACCCAACATCGGGTCGGACGCCGCACCCGCGAAAACATGGTCTGGCCTCAGGTCTCCCTGGCGCAGATGGCCGCCTTGCTGCATCCCACCTACAAAGTGGCCGTGGTGGATGCCAACGCCCTGCGAATGTCCTGGGCGGAATTCGCCCGTATCCTGGACAAATACCAACCCAAATACTACCTCACCCAGTTGACCGCCCCGACGCTGGAAAACGACATGTACGGGGTCTTTCTCGCCAAAGCGCGCGGCGCGGTGACCATGGCCTTCGGCACGCACATCACCCCCATCCCGCGGGAGACCATGCGCACCTATCCCGCCCTGGATTTCGGGCTGATTGGCGAACCCGACCTGACCCTGCGCGACCTGATTGACCACCTGGAAGGGCGCGTCGACGAACGCCCCGAAAACATCCGCACCCTGTTCGAGAAACACGATGCCGCTTACCGCCCCTCTTTCCACGAGGACGGCACCCCCAACCTGCACGGCGTCAAGGGCATCGCCTGGCGCGACAAGGGCGAAATCCGCCTCAACCTGCCGCGCCCCTTCATCGCCGACCTGGACGACCTGCCCATGCCCATGCACGAGTTGCTGCCGTTGAAAACCTACCGCATGCCGCTCATCAAGGGGCCGTTCACCTTCATCGTCACCAGCCGGGGCTGTCCCGCCGGCTGCACCTACTGCATCAAGCACGTCAGTTATCAGTACAGCGTGCGCCTGCGCTCCCCCAAACTGCTGGTGGAAGAAATCAAATACCTCAAATCGCTGGGCATCCACAACATCCACATGTACGCAGACCTGTTCACCGTCCACCGCGACCAGGTGATGGAACTCTGTCGACGCCTGATTGACGAGAAAGTGAACATCAAGTGGACCTGCAACAGCCGCGTGGACTACGTGGACGAGGAGATGCTCCAGATGATGGCCCGCGCCGGCAACTGGCTGATTTCCTGGGGACTGGAAAGCGCCAACGAGGCCATTCTCAAACGCGCCCGCAAAGGCAACGACCCCACCAAAGCCCGCCGCGCTCTCAAGTGGGCGCGTCAGGCCGGCATCAAGAACTGGGGCTACTTCATCATCGGGCTGCCCGGTGAGACGGAGGAAACCATTCAGGAAACGATTGCCTACGCCAAGCAACTGCCCCTGGATATCGCCCTCTTCCACGTGGCCGCCCCGTACCCCGGCACGCCCTTCTTCTTTGAAGTGGTCGAAAACGGCTGGTTCCGCCCCGGAACCCGCTGGGAACAGGTGGACATGGACCGGGGAACCGTCCTCGATTACCCCAACCTGCCCGCCGAGCGCCTGCTCTACTGGCAAAAACGCGCCTTTCGCGAATGGGCTTTCCGCCCCGGCCCGATGTTCACTTACCTGAAGATGCTCTTCTCCGACTGGAACACCTTCAAATCGGCGCTCAGCGTCGGCTTGCAGCATCTTTCCTGGGCGGCAGGGGCCGAGGATGACGAAAACGCGCCCATCACCGGCGAACTGGCCGCCAACCTGGGTCTCAAGTCCACGAATTGACACGAATTGACACGAATAAAACACAAATAAACTCGAAATGCCCGCTCCCTCCCCAGCCCCGTCTGCACATCTCAGGCGGGGTTTTCTGCCCCTTGCCGCCCTGCTCGCCACCGGTCTGTGGGGCTGGTGGGCGGCCTACGACCGCTCCGCCGCCTCCCTGCGCCTTGCTCTTTGGCTATGCGCACTCGGACTGTACGCCCTGGTGCGCGTTCTCCCGGAGGCACGTCGTCAACAATTGCCCGCCTGGCTGGCCGCCCTGAACACTCTGCTGGCCGCGGCTGTCCTGCTCTCCCTGCCCCTGCCCTTCGACAGCGACACCCAGGGGGGCATCCTGGCCGTTTTCCTGCCCTTCGCCCTCCTTGCGCCTGCCCCGCTGCGTCCCGCGGCCATCCTCCTGCCTCTCGCTGCCCTGTTCAAGACGCAGGAATACGGCGCCTGGATTGGATTGATGACCGCCGCCGGCGTGTGGGCGCTGGCTCCCTGGGGGACGCGCCGCCTTCGGGGGTTGCCGCGCCCTCTCAAAGGGAGACTGTTCCCCCTTTTGGCGGGCGCGTTCTCCCTGGGGTTTCTCCTTCTCGTCTGGAATCCCGCCCTCCTGCTCCCCCTGGAGCGCATCCCCATCCCCCTGAAAGACCTGCACACCCGCCTGGAATACGCCGTCAACGCCCTCTATCTGATTGGCGATTATCCCCTGGGCGGCGGCTTTGCATCCTTTTCAGGGCTGTATTCGCGCTACATCCTGGGGATTGCCTACGTCTTCATCGAAAGCAGCCACAACCTGTATCTCGACCTGGCCCAGGAGCAGGGCTTGCTGGCCTTAGGCGTATTTCTGGGGCTGGGAAGCGCGGCTGTCAGGGGCACGTTGCGGCACCCCGAAGCGCCGCTCTCCCGCACCGCTCTCGCCAGCCTGACCGTCCTCGCCGTCCACGGTTTTTTCGAGGCTCCCCTTTACACCTCCCTGGCCCTGCCCCTGCTCTTCCTTCCGATTGCTTTGGCCCCGCCGCCCCCGACAGAGGCCCTGTCCCGTTCAAAAAAGGCGTTTACCGCCCTGCTTCTCGTCGTCATCGGCCTCCCCCTGCTTTTCCTGCAACTTCCCGCCACCCGACAGGCGCAAATCGAACTGCGCGCCTGGCCCCGGACGCGCCCGGACCAAACGCCGCCTGAGACGCTTGCCCCCCTGACGCCCGCTTACGAGCGCAACTTGCGCCTCCTGCCCGGCCACTTCCCCAGCCATTACCGCCTGGGGCTGATTGCCCTCCAGGCGCGCGACTTCGCTTCGGCGGCCTCCCATCTGGAAGCCGCCTACCAACGCAAGCCCGCCCACCCCGGCGTCCGCAAGGCACTGGCCTACGCCCTGGTGTGGAACGGCGAGGTGCAGGCCGCTCTCCCGCTGCTGCGCGCTCTGCCCGAAGCCCCGCGGGATTTGGGCCATTACGCCCGCTGGTGGCCCACCCAGGGACGCGAGGACCTGGCAGCCCTGGCTCTCCAGGCGCAAGAGGCCCTCCAGGACGCGCCGTGAGGGGCGGGGGCCAAAATCACCGCTCACAAAACTGTAAGGGCAAACCGCACTGAAAACGGGGATTCTTTGCTAGAATTATTTTGCCACACAAATACCGTAATTCAAATAGCATTGCACAACTTATGCAAACATCACTTTCTCCCCCCTCAGACGGGTTGCTTCATTGCAGCATCGGTATCATGGCCTACAACGAAGCGGCCAACATCGGCAGGCTCCTAGACGCCCTGCAACGTCAACGCACCCGCCGCGCCCGCATCGACGAAATCGTAGTGGTCGCCAGCGGCTGCACCGACGGCACGGAAGACATCGTGCGTCAGTTTGCCGCCCAGGACGGGCGCATCCGCCTCCTGACGCAGCCCACCCGCCAGGGGAAAGCCTCCGCCGTCAATTTGTACCTTCATCACACGGCCAGCGACATCATTGTACTGCAAAGCGCCGATACCCTGCCGCTCCCCGGCAGCATCGAAGCGCTGATAACGCCCTTCGCCGACCCGCGCACCGGCATGGTCGGCGGACGCCCCACCCCCACCAATCGCCGGGATACTTTCATGGGCTTCGGCATCCATCTTTTGTGGGAGTTGCACCACCTGGTCTCGCTGGAACGCCCCAAAATGGGCGAGTTGATAGCCTTCCGCAACATCTTCCGGCAGATACCTTGCGACACCGCCGTGGACGAAGCCAGCATCGAGCCGCTCATCATCGGCCAGGGGATGGAATTGCGCTACGCGCCGGAGGCAGTCGTGCTCAACAAGGGGCCGGAGAACCTGCGCGACTTCATCAAACAACGCCGCCGCATCTTTGCCGGGCACCTTTACGTGCGCGAAACGCTGGGATACAAGGTAGCCACCCTCAACCACTGGCGCATCCTGCGCCTTTTCCTGAAACACGTCGAACTCGACTGGCGCTACTTCCTGTGGGCGCCGGCCTTTATCGCCCTGGAAGTTTTCGTGCGCGCCCTGGGGGCTTACGATTACTCCGTGCGCCACCGCAACCCTTTCAACTGGGCGGTTGCCGAATCTACCAAGGACTTGCCCGAAATTGCCTGATACCGTCATCACCACCGCCGATACCGGCCTCGGGACGACTTACGAGCGCTGGGCCTTGTCCCGCTTTTTGGAGACCCTGCCCCCCCTGGCGGAGGTGCTGGAAGGCCCCGATGACGGCATGACCGGCATTTGCGGCCTGAACAGCCTTCCGTTGGGGAGAGGGGGGGCCGACGTGACCCTGTGGCTGCCGGAGCGCCCCGCCGAGGCCGCCTTCGCCCGAAGCGTGTGGAAGCGCTACGCCCCTCAGGACGCCCTTCGGGTGGATACCGCGCCCCTGGAGTTTCCCTTCCCTTATCCGGATTCCGCCTTCGACCTGGTGTGGAACTTCAACGTCATGCCGCGCCTGCCCGACCCGGAAGTTGCGCTGCGAGAGATGGCGCGTTGCAGCCGCCGCTTTGTGCTGGTCTTCGTCCCCAACCGGCGCAACTACGGCTTTCCGCTCCACCGTCTGCACCACCGCGTGGCCGGGGAACCCTGGGAGCACGGCGACGCGGCCTGGATGCACCCCGCCCCCTGGAAACGGCTCTTCGAACAAATCGGGCTGCGAAAGGTGCGCGCCTTCCACGTGGATTGCCCCTGGTGGCCCGACATCGTCAACCCCGCCGAACTCCTGGCCGATTTCCTGCCTCCCTTGCGCCACCGTCTGCGCGCCGCCGAACCCGAACAACGCGCCCGCTGGGAGGCGGATTCCTTGCCCTACTACGACCCCCAGGCTTACCCCGAAATCCACCGGCGCATGGAGCGGCTGGCTTTCTTCGAGCGCCTGCCTTTCATCCTGCAAATTCCTTTTGCCCACCACATCGGCATTCTCGGCGAGAAACGCCTATGAACACCATGCTCTCCGTGCTGGGGCGCGTTCCGCTCTTTCAACTCTATCGCCGCTTCGGGTGGCCGCGCCTCCTGCCGCTCAACCTGACGCTCTCGCCCTCGCCGCGCTGCAACTCCCGCTGCCTGACCTGCAACATCTGGATGAAGCGCGAAGACGAACTCACCCTGGACGAGTGGGAGAAAGTGCTGCGCTCCCTGGGACGCGCCCCGTACTGGTTCACCATCAGCGGGGGGGAGCCTTTCCTGTACGCCGGGGTGGTGGAACTGGCTTTGATGGCCTACGAATACAACCGCCCCGGCATCATCAACATCCCGACCAACAGCATCCTGCCCGGCATCCCGGAGAAGGTGCGCCGCATCGCCGAGGGCTGCCCCAAAAGCCAGGTCATCATCAACCTTTCGCTGGACGGGGTGGGCGAAAAGCACGACCGTATCCGCGGCGTCCCCGGCAACTTTCTGAAATTCGAGCGCACCCTCAAGGCGCTGCTGGAACTCCGCCAGGAACTCCCCAACCTGACGGTGGGCATCCATTCGGTCATCTCGGTCTTCAGCGTCGGGCATCTGGACGAATTGATTGCCTACGCCGAGGCTTCCGGCGCAGACCAGTACATCACCGAAATTGCCGAGCCGCGCGTGGAACTGGACACCATCGGGCTGCCCATCACCCCCGACCCGGAGACCTACCGCCGGGCCGCGGCGCGCCTGATTGCCCACGTGGAAGCCCACTCCTACCGGGGCGTGGCGCGCATCACCGAGGCCTTTCGCGTCGAGTATTACAAACTGGTGCAGCGCATCCTCACCGAGCAGGAGCAGGTCATCCCCTGCTACGCGGGCTGGGCCAGCGCCCAGATTTACGCCGACGGCACGGTGTGGCCGTGCTGTGTGCGCGCCGACGACCTGGGCAATTTGCGCCACCACAACTACGATTTCAAGGAAATCTGGTTCGGCGAAAAGATTCGGGAAGTGCGCCGCAGCATCGCCGCCCGCGAGTGCTACTGCCCGCTGGCGAACGCTTCTTACACCAACATGCTGCACCACGTCCCTACCCTGACGCGGGTCGGAGCGCGCGTGCTCCGTCCTGGCGGCAAGAAACGCGGTGCCTGACCCAATCCCCAAGCGACTATGTACTGGCTCTCCGACTTCCTTCACCGGCGCAAGAAAGCGCCCGATTACGCCGAAAAAACGCTGGCGGCCTACCGCCTGGGGATGAAGGCAGGCGGCTCCATCCGCGGCGTGCGCATCGAGACCACCCCGCAGAGTTGCGCCGCGGCGCGTGCCCTGCCCGCCGGAAAGGTCTATCATCCCGACGAAGCGCCGCGCCTGCCCCTCCCGGAATGCCCCCTGGGGGAGGATTGTCCCTGCGTCTACCGCCCGGTGATGACCTATGGGTAGTGGTAAAAAAGTAAGTGATGAGCATACCCAACTCGTACGTCCCCCCCCCTGGCCCCCCTTCCCCCGCCGGGAAGGGGGGAAAAGAGTTCTTGGGGTGTTTTTCGGGCGCAAAGCGCCCGAAAAACACCCCGCCAGGCACTCCCCTCCCCCAGGTTGGGGGAGCACCCTGCGGGTATGCTTCGCAAGGGTCGGGGGTGGGGGTTGGAGCCGCAATGCCTGCACGAGTTCCCCTGTCACTTCCTACTTGACCAATATCCGCCTATGAACCCTGAACCACGGCGCGCTTTCGTCAGCGGGGCAAGCGGATTCATCGGGGGGGCGCTGGCGGCCCACCTGCACGCCCGCGGGTGGCAGGTCACCGCGGGGGTGCGACCGGGGAGCGAGGGCAAACTCCCAAAGGGGCACCCTTATCGGGTCGCGGCAACCAGCCTGAAGGGCGTCCCGCCCCGTCTCTTGCGGGGTCAGGTCGTCTTCCACGCCGCGGCCATCCGCAACCGCTGGGGGACGCCCCCTTCCCGCTACCGCGAAGTCAACGTGGAGGGAACCCGCGCCCTCCTGCAGGCCGCCGCGAAGGGAGGGGCGCGCCGTTTCGTGTACCTCAGTTCGGTGGGAGTGTACGGCTGGCCCGGCCTGGCGATGATGGACGAGAGTACCCCGGTGGACGATTCGCCCGCCGCCACGCCCTATCACCGCTCGAAAATCGCCGCCGAGGGCGTGGTGCGCGCTTTCACCGGGCGACTGGAGACGGTCATCGTGCGTCCCACGATTACCTGCGGCCCCGGCGACCGCGACGGGATGCTCACCCGCCTGATTGCCCTCCTGCGGGCCGGGCGGTTCATCCCCGTCGGGCGCGGGGAGAACACCATCCACCTGACCGACATCGCCGACCTGTGCCACGGCCTGGAACTGGCCGGTACGCACCCCGCCGCGGCGGGCGAGACCTTCATCCTCAGCGGGCCGCAGCCGGTGCGCGTCCGGGATTTGCTGAAGAAGACCTGCGCTCTGCTGGGCGTGCGTCTGCCGCCCGTTTTCGTCCCCGTTCCGCTGGCCCTGGCCGCCGGTTGGGGGATGGCCGCCCTCTACCGCCGGTTGCGCCTGCCCTCCGAGCCGCTCATCACCCCCGAAAAAGTGCGTAACCTGACGGCGCGGCGCGGCTTTTCGCACGCCAAAGCCGCCCGCCGGCTGGGATACCGCCCCCAGGTCACGCTGGAGGAGAGTTTACGCCGCACCCTGGACTGGATGCGGGACGAGGGTCTGCTGACCAATTGAAAACCATGTTCACCTCCCAGGACGTAACCGTCATCATCCCCGCCTACAACAGCGCCGCGACCATCGCGGCCTGTCTGCGCGCCCTGCAAATGCAGACCACCCCGCCGGGGGAAATCATCGTGGCCGATTCCTCCAAAGACGAGACGCCGGACATCATTCGGGATAACTTCCCGCAGGTACGCCTGACACGCTTCAACAATCAGACCTTCCCCGGTCCGGCGCGCAACCGCGCCGCCGGGATGGCGAGGGGAGACATCCTGGCTTTCATTGATGCGGACTGCCTGGCCGCGCCGGACTGGGTGGAGCGCATCGTGGCGGCGCACAACGCGGGGCACGAAATTGCGGGCGGTTCGCTGGAGGTGGGAAACGCCGAAAAACCGATTGCCTGGGCAGGACACATGCTCGAATTCCGGGAGTTTTTGCCCATCGGCCCGCCGCGCCCCGTCATCCACATCCCCACCTGCAATTTATCGTACCGCAAACGGCTCTTTCAGGAATTCGGCGGCTTCCCCAACGCCTATTACCCCCAGGAAGATTTGCTCTTCAACTACCTGCTCAACCAGCGCGGGCATCAGGTCTGGTTCGACCCGGCCATCCACATCTATCATTTCTACCGCGATACGTGGGGAGAATTTCTGCCCCACCAGCACCGCATCGGGCGGGTGACGCGCTGTTCGCTGGCGCGTCTCGACCTGCCCGGCAGAGACATCGCCCGCCGCCCCTGGCTGGCCTGGCTCAGCGCGCCGCTGCTGGGGACGGTCAAGTTCCTGCGCTCCAGCACGGCTTTCTTGCGCAAATACCCGGCGCAGGCGGCGCGCATGCCGCACGTGCTTCTCATCATCGCCGTGGGCGCGGCGTGGTGGGGACGCGGCTTTGCTTCCGGGGCGCGCACCGGTTTGAGCGGCATCCGCGGCTGGGATGCGCCGCTCGAAGACGTTCTCCAGGCATTGGAACAGCGGCATGAAAACTGAGGTCTTGCGCCGCCCCGCCTTTCTTTCCCCCGCCGCGCTGGCGCTGTACCTGCTCAGCCGCGCCCCCTTTTTCCCCGCCTATCCGATTTCTTTCGATGCGCTCAATTACATGCGGGCGCTGGAGCGCATGGACGTGCGCTTGCACCAGCCGCAGCCCCCCGGTTACCCGCTCTACATCCTCCTGGGGCGCGTCTTGCTGTGGGTCACGGGCGACCCGCACCGCGCTCTGTTGTGGTTGAGCGCCCTGGCGGGCCTCCTGGCGGGGTGGGCGCTCTACGCCTTGGGGAAACGCCTGTACGGGCAGCGCGCCGGTTTGCTGGCCGCTATCTTCCTGCTCAGCGCGCCGGCGGTCTGGTTCCAGAGCGAAATCGCGGCCCCCTACACCCTGGATTTGCTGGCCTCCATCGGGATTGGCCTGCTGGCCTGGGAAACGATGGAGGGCAAGGGGAAAGCCGCCCCCTGGATGCTGGCCGCGGCTTTGGGGCTGAGCGGCGCGTTCCGCCCGCAGACGATGGTTTTTCTCGCCCCCCTGGCGGCATTCGCCCTCTGGAAGCGCGGTCTCCGCTCCCTGCTGGGAGGCGGCCTGCTGGCCGCGGCGGTGTTCGTCCTGGGCTTCGCCCCCATCGTAACGGCCAGCGGCGGCTGGGAAGGCTATCGCGCCGCCCTGGGACATCTCACCGAAATCCCCGCATGGGGGCAGGCACGCCTGGACGGCGTCTCGCGCCTCCTGCAGAACGCCCTCACCGTCCTGCGCCTGACTTTCGGAGCGATGAGCGAACCCCTGTGGCTGCTGGCGCTCGTCGGGATTGCGGATGAGGGGCAGCGGTCAGCCGTCAGTCGTCAGCCGTCAGCCGTCCACCGTCCACCGTCCACTGTCCACCGTCCGTCGTCTACCGCCCACCGTCCACTGTCCACCGCCCACCGTCCAC
>DRKV01000162.1 GCA_011051635.1 Chloroflexota bacterium
CGCACCAGGAGGTCGGCGCAGGCATCCAGGGCTTCGGTGATGTGGAACTCCGGGATGCTGCGGCAGGAGGCGACGGTGTACTCCGCGCCCTGCTGCCCGACGATGGCCGGGCGGTAGTGCTGCTCGACGAGGCGGGAGGCGGCCAGCCCCACCACGCCGCGGTTGAAATCGGGATGGACGGCGAAGAGCAGGGGGGCCTCCTGACGGCCCTCCAGGGCAATCTTCTCGGCGGCTTCCTGGATTTCGCGGGTGATGCGCTGGCGCTCGGCGTTCTGGGCGTGGAGTTGCTGCGCCAGTTGCCCGGCCCGAAAGATGTCGTCGGTGAGGAGCAGGTCGAGGGCGGCCAGGGCGGTGTCCAGCCGTCCGGCGGCGTTGAGGCGCGGCCCGAGACGGAAGCCGATGTCGGCGGCGGTGATGCGCTCCGGATGCACGCCGGCCAACTGCATCAGGGCGTAGAGACCCTGCCGGCGGGGGGCGCGCAGTCTCTCCAGGCCGGCGCGCACCAGGACGCGGTTCTCCATCTCCAGGGGGGCCAGGTCGGCCACCGTCCCCAGGGCGACCAAATCAAGGTAGGAATCCGCCTCCATTTCTGGGCTGCGTATAGCCAATGCGGAGACGATTTTGTAGGCCAGTCCCACTCCCGCCAGCATCTTGTCCGAATAGGGGTCGCCCGCCTGTTTGGGGTTGATGACCGCCAGAGCGGGGGGCAGTTCTTCGCCGGGATGGTGATGGTCGCTGACGATGACATCCATCCCCAGCGCCTGGGCGTGCGCCACCTCGGCGGGGGAGCGGATGCCGCAATCCACGGTGACGACCAGCCCGACCCCCTCGGCGTGGAGGGCGTCCAGGGCCTCCATGTTGAGGCCGTAGCCCTCGTCGAAACGGTTGGGGATGTAGGGGCGCACTTCGCCGCCGAGACGCCGCAAGGCGTCGGTCAGCAGGGCGGTGGAGGTCACGCCGTCGGCGTCGTAATCGCCGTAGACGGCAATCTGCTCGCCGTGCGCCAGAGCGCGGCGCAGGCGCTCCACGGCGGCCTCCATCCCCAGGAGGGCGAAGGGGTCGGTGATTTCGGGCGGTTCGGCGCGCAGGTAGGCGCGGGCCGCTTCGGGAGTGGCGTAGCCGCGGTTGTAGAGCAGTTGCCGCAAAACGGGGGCGGCGTTTTCCAGGGCGCGGTCGGCCTGCGGGGGGAGCGGGGGGAGAATCTCCCAGCGTTTTCGAGAAATCTTCATCGGGTGGCGGGCCTCTCGAAGGCGGTCTGTTCCGCCAGCGCCAGGGCGCCCATCAATCCGGCGTTGTCTCCCAGCGTAGCGGTGGTGGCGGTCACATTTTTCAGGTATTCCGGCGACATGACGTGTTCCCGGAGGGCGGCGCGCAGAGGGTCAAGGAGCAAATCGCCGCTGCGGGAGACGCCGCCGCCGATGATGAGACAGGTGGGATTGAAGACGTGCAGGTAGTCGGCCAGGGCGACTCCGATGTAGTATCCCGCCTGTGCCAGGAGTTCGCGGGCCAGGGTATCGCCCTGCGCGGCGGCTTCGGAGATTTGCCTCGCCGTGGGGGGCGGGTGCAGACTCAGTTTGGAGGGGGTGCCGCTTTCCAGGGCGGCGCGGGCCTGACGGGCGATTGCCGTCCCCGAGGCCACGGCTTCCAGGTGACCGCGCTGCCCGCAGCCGCACCGCGGCCCGTTGGGGACGACGGTGATGTGGCCGAGTTCCCCGGCCAGGCCGCGCGCGCCGTGCAGGATGCGGTCGTTCAGGATGACGCCGCCCCCGATGCCGGTGCTGACCGTCAGGTAGAGCAGGTAATGGTGCCCCCGTCCGGCTCCGAAGCGCCACTCGCCCAGGGCGGCCAGGTTGGCGTCGTTGTCCATCGCCGCGGGGACGCCGAAGCGGGCCTCCAGGCGTTGGGGCAGGGGGTAGTCCCGCCATTGGGGGATGTTGGGGGCGGTCAGGAGCAGGCCTTGCTGCAAATCCACCGGGCCGGGAAGGGCGGCGGCGATGGCGGCTACTTTCCCATCGGCGGGCCAGAGGCTTTCGACGAGTTGGAAGAGGGTCTCTTCGGGGGAACTTTCAGGGTTCTGGGTCGGGACTTTGCGGATTTCCTGGGGGGGGTACTCGCCGGGGGCGAAGCGCGCCGCCCGCATTTGGGTTCCGCCGATGTCGAGGGCGATGAGGGTGGTCATGGGGGTAAGTATAGGGGGAAGTGGGGAAGTGTGCAAGTGTTGAAACTGCACCAACCTCTGCGAAGCCGCTCACGAAGTGGCGGCTGGAATCCAGCCTGCGGAGGAGTCCGCAGGGCGGACTTGATGAACACAGGGTAGGGGTTCCAGCCCTACCCGCACGGGGAGTGCGGCGTTCAGCGCATTCGAGACAGGCAACCTAACGAGTTCCAGCCTTACCCGCACGGAAAGTGCCCCTGAGGCAAGAGAACCGCGTAACCAACTCTTGCTTTATATCTTAATATCAAATCGTAATCTATATAATCTTCAAGCCCAAAAAAGTAGGAAAAATTTCCAAAATATTTAAC
>DRKV01000163.1 GCA_011051635.1 Chloroflexota bacterium
GGCTGCATCGCCGGTGTTGCGCACGGTGACGTCCACCGGCAGAATGAAGCGGCTCCCGTCGAAGGTGATTGCGCTGGGGTCGAGCGTGATGTCGTCCACGCTCAGGTCGGGCGCGGCGGGACCTTTGAGAACGAAGACTTGCCTAACGCTGTTGCCGTTGCCGAGCAGGTCGTCGCTGGATATGAAGGCGATGTTTTGGGCGTTATAGGATGCAGATGGGTACTCCCACACAGCGTTACCGTTCAGATTGACGACATCCGTACCGTCGCGGTTGAACTGATAGTATCCCCCCTCCTCCCCCCCACCAACCGCGGCTGTGATGCGCCAGCCGTTCTCGCTTATATCTATTAACGAAAAATCCCAACCCTGCACTCCGATATCTTCCGGGGTCAGGTACTGCCAATTGGCAGCGTCGGTTGGCGTCATGCTGATACAGTCACGCTCAAAGCAGGGGTGGCCGCTGTCGTCGACCACCTCTGACTGCATCACCAGCCACTGCCCATCGGCGCTGAGCCTTGCATTTCCCATAGCCCAATCCCCGCCTTGTGGGCGAGGAAGTATCCTGTCATTGATAAATATAGAAACATCATCACCAACCCCGGCAGAAGCATAAGCCTTGTCTCCGCCATAATCGGAGCGGAGATAATCTGCAAGATATTCAATCCCTGCATCGTCGCCCACCCACAGTTGTGGCTCGCCGCCTTCTACAGGAACGCGCCAAATCCGGTACAAGTCAGGGTCGTGGTCATCGTCATCGCAATCCCAACTTGAGTGGTTCACCTTGCAAAACCACGAACTCTTGCTAGCCAAAAAAAAGTACTTGCCGGAGCCACTGATTGCGCCATAATAATGGTCATAACCAGACAAAGGGGGTTCGAGACAATGGTCCCAGTAAACACGGGGGTCGGAATAACAGGGAGTCACGTCCACGCCGTTGATATAGATGCGTCTATCATCTACTGTCAACACCTTGCTGCCGTCGTAGGTGATTTGCCTCACGGGTGTATCTGCCTCTTTTGTGAAGAGCAGTTGCGAGTCGCCAGTGGACACATCGGCCACATAGACATCATAGCCGTAAAAATAAGCCACTTTCTTCCCGTTGCCACTGATTAAGGCCTTCCAGAACCTGAGAACTTCGCTGTCGGTAATCTGCACGAACTCCTGCGCGCCCTGCTGGGCGGGGGCGGCGCGGGTCTCCATCCGTATGGCGGACGCTCCGGCCAGCAGCAACAGCACGGCAATCAAGAGGTTGATGAATGTGTGGATTTTGTGCATGGGGCCTCTCCTTGAATCATTGTGCCTCTGCCCCCCTCCTTGCCCCGGCGTTCGCATGATGTCAGCAGTGGCAACGAATACCGTACCTAAATTATACTTAAAACTTTGGCAGGCGGGGCAACTGAGAGCAGCAATTTCCAAGTGGGAAAGCAGGAAAGTGGGCAATGCGGACGTGGAGTACCCGGGGCAAGGGTCCCATCCCTACCGCAATGAAGCGTTAGAATCCGGTAAAAGTCGCCCCTCGCGGTGCAAAAGCAGACAGGGGCATGGTACACTTTAAGTGCATAATCCCCCAATACGAGGAAATCGGTATGAACAAACCTGTCTTTGAAGGGTTGATTGTAGATGAATTCGACCAGCCGGTTGAGGTGTCTTACGTGGGCAGCGAAGCCTGCTACGTGGTCAACGATGCCGGTTTCCGCCGCCACATCCCCGCCGAGACGATTGACCGGCAGGTGTTGGAGGCCATGAGCCAGAGCATCGAAGGGCACGAGGACATGGTGGCCGAAATGGCAGCCCGCCAGTTAGGGCAGGACGACATCTTTTCGAAGGCCATCATCCAAAACCAGTTACGCAACATTGACCAATCGCTGGCCCAGTTGATGCAAATCGGCCTGCCGGAGGAAGTGCGCGCCTACCTGGGCATGATGGGCTTTCGCATCCGCATCAACGTGCATGGGGAGGTGCTGGCGGTGGAACAACCGGGGACGATTGCGCCCGAAGACGAATGACCCGCAAAGCGAGAACGCTATGCTTGGAAACGTGGTTGACGTTACCGACACCAATTTCGATTACGAGGTAATTGCCTACTCGCAGCAAGAAACGCCCGTGATAACCCATTTCTGGGCGCCCTGGTGCATCCCGTGCCGCACGGTGGACAAGACCCTGCAAGCCCTGGCGGAGGAACACCGCGGCAGGTTCCGGCTGGCACGCCTGAACGTAGACCGCAACCCCAAAGTGACCCGCCGTTTTCAGGTGCAGAGTTTGCCCACGCTGCGCGCTTTCCACCTGGGGCAGAGCGTCGCCGCCCTGACGGGAAACCTGACCCCCGACGAGGTGCGCGCCTTTGTGCGCCGGGCCTTGCCGGATTCCTCCCGCCTGCTGCTGGAAAAAGGGGACAGTTTGCTCAAACTCGACCTGCCCATCGAGGCGGAGGGAGCCTTCCGGCAATACCTGGAGGCGCATCCCGAAAACGCCGATGCGCTGCTGGGGATGGGCAAGAGTTTGCTCCTCCAGGGGCGCGGCAGGGAAGCGCTGGAGGTCTTGCGGAGTATGCCTTCGGCAAGCCCCGCCTACGCTCAGGCACAAGTCCTGCTGCCGCTGGCCGAGGCGCTCACGCAGGCGCGCTACGCCGACCCGCTGGACAGCAACTCCCCGCTGGAAGCGGCCTATTGGCGGGCGGTGCATCTCATCCAGAACGGGAACTTCGCCGCCGCCCTGGATGGCTTGCTGGACATCCTGCGGGAGGACAAGAACTTCGGGGCGGGCAAACCGCACGAACTGGTGCTGGCCCTCTTTGCCCTGCTCGGCGACGAGAACGATTTGACCGTGCAGTACCGCAAGGAGTTGAGCAGCGTGCTGTTTGCGTGAAAAGCGGCGTCGGGATGCCGCACTCCAAAATCAAAAGAAAAGAGCCGCCCGACGGGGCGGCTCTTTTGGTTTTGCGGCGGCGCTCAACGGCGGCGCAGCCAGCGCCCCAGGCCGTAGCGCAAGGGGTTGTAGCGACGGACGAAGATGACATCTACGGGGGCTTTCTCGGCCACCTCCTGCGAGACGGAGCCGAACAGGCGCTGATTGATGAGACGGTCTTCGGAGGCTCCAATCACAATCTGGTCGTAATTCTGGGCGCGTTCCAGGATAGCCGCGGCAACATCGTCTGCGAGGCCCACCTCCAACTCGATGAAGGGGTTGTCTACGTCGAGAACGCTGGCGAGTTCCCGCCGCCGGGCTTCCATGGCGGCACCGTTCTCTGCCATCAGGTGCAGGACGGTGACTTTGATTTTCTGGCGTTCTTCGGGGTCGGTGATTTCCTGCGCCATGAATTGTGCCTGAATCAGGGCGATGTTGAGGGCCAGGAGCATGCTGGGGCCTTCGGAAACCGGCACAAGAATGCGCTTGGGCGGGCCGGTGACTTTCTCGTGCAGGCGGGCAACGGCCAGGTCGCAGGGCGGCTGGGAGGCAATCACGTCAATGATGTTGCCGAAGGCTACGTCGGCATCCCGGCGCACACCGGGCCATCCCATCAGGATGAGGTTGGCCTTACGCTCCTGGGCCGCGGTGATGATGGACTGGGCGATATTGCGCCCCAGGCGCAGTTGGGTACGCACGGGTACGTCGTAATGCTGGCCGATTTCAATGGCGGTCTCGAAAATTTCGCGCCCCGTCTTCAGCAGGGAGCGCCCGTCGCCCAAGCCAATCTGAGTAGGGACGCGCTCAACGTGGAGGGCGAAGACTTCGCCGCCCTGCTGCTTCGCCAGGATAGCGGCCAGGTGGGAGAGGCGGCGCGCCTGCTCCGGATTCGCCAGGGGAAGCAGGACGGAGTATTCCCGCGAGGCGATGGTTTCTTCGAGCAGGATGGTATCGGCTTTCTCCGCTTCTTCATGCTTGCGTCCCCACTGCATGTAGAGGAAGATGCCGAGCACCGTCCAGGCGATGGTGGCCGCCCAGGCAATCCAACTTACGGAGAAGAGTTCATAAGCCAGCACACCCTGTACGAGGATGGTGGCAATCGGGAGCCAGGGGACGAAGGGCACCTTGAAGGCGCGGGGCAAATCGGGGTGGGTCTTCCGCAAACGAATGAGGGAGAAGTTCGTCAAGAGGAAGAGCACCAGGAAAGTCAGAGAGGCCCCGCTGGCGACGTCCTCCACAGGCAAGGCCAGCGCCATGAAGATGATGAGCGCTCCGCTGCTGTAAATGGCGAGGTGAGGGGTGCGGTTCTTGGGGTGAATGACGCTGAACCAGGAGGGCAGGTCGTTGCCGCGCCCCATAGCGAAGGAGACTCTGGAACTGGAATAAACGGTGGCGTTGAGCGCCGAGGTGGTGGAGGCCAGGCCACCCAAAATCATAATCAGCGCGCCGTAGGGCATGATGGCCTGGGCGGTGAGAATCATGGCCTTTTCCCCTTCCTGCCCCAGGTACATCCAGTTGGGCAGGCCGGAATCCTGCACCAACGCTCCGATGGAGACAAAACCGACCAGAATGTAGATGGCGACGGCGATGGCGATGGAGTAGAAAATAGCCCGCGGCAGGTTGCGCTCCGGGTTGATGAGTTCTTCACCGCTTTGGGCAATGATTTCGTAGCCTTCGAAAGCCACAAAGGTAAGTCCCATAGCGGCAATCACGCCCCCGATGCCATTGGGGAAGGGACTGGGGTCGGCGACGAAATTCTGCACCCAGGAACCGTCCTGAAGCATGGCAACCAGGCCGAAGGCGACCAGAGAGAGCAGAACGACAATTTTGAAGATGGTGATGACGTTGCCCACTGCTCCGGTTTCGGAGGCACCGCGCACGTTGATGTAGACGAACAACAAAACGGCCAGGACGGTGACGATTTTGGCGGTGAGATGCTCAGAGGAAAGCCCAAAAAGCACCGGTTCCTCGCTGAAATGCATCCCGGCCAGTTTAAGAAGTTCCACGAAAAAGGTGCCGAAGATGACGGAGTACAAACTACAGGCGACCGAATGACTGAACCAGGAAATCCAGCCGGCAAAGAAACCCCAAAAACGGGAAAGCCCTTCTCGCACCCACAGGTAGCCCCCGCCCGCCTCAGGGATGGCGGCGCCCAATTCGGCGTAGGTCAGCCCCGTCAGTGAGGTGACCACTCCGTTGAGGAAAAAGGCTACCAACAGCCCTACAGGGCCGGCATGACCGGCGGCAATCCCGGTCAGGCCAAAAATGCCCGCGCCAATCATGGCTCCTACGCCAATCATGGTGACATCCAGCAATCCCAATCCCCTGGTGAGTGTTACGGTGGGTCGGCCTGTCGAATTCTGAGCCATGTCATCACATCCTTTGTAGCAACTGAGTTATTGAAGAGTCTCGTTCATCCGCGTTGGTGCTGCAGGACGGACATCATTCCATGGTACGGTTAAAAAACGCTTCGGTAGATTACTTTAGAGAAACACACAATCAGGGGCGGAGATGGGAAACCCGCCCCCCGACAACAAGGCGAAGATACTACAGCAAATCCGGGCGCGCGTCAAGGATGGAAGCGTGGTTAATGGCTCACAAATCAGGACACAACGCGTACAAAACGTCGTTTTCCTGCCCGCAAAACGCCAGGGGTGCAGGGCGCATTGGCATCAGTGATGATTTCTCCATCCAGACGCACGCCGTTCTGCCGAATCATGCGGCGTCCCTCGCTGCGACTCTTGACCATCTGCGCATCCACCAGGACATCCAGAATGGTCTGCCCCGCCTGCAAACGGTATTCGGGGATGTCGTCGGGAAGGCTTTTCTTCTGAAAGACGCGGACAAATTCCGCTTCGGCTTTGGCGGCCTCGTCGTCTCCGTAAAAGATGCTGACGATTTCACGCGCCAAGCGCATTTTTGCATCCCGCGGGGAGAGTTCGTCCCGCTCCATAGCGTTCTCTATGCGGGCGATTTCCTCCGGCGACCAGCGTGTCACCAGCCGGAAATACTTGCCCATAGCGAAATCCGGGATGCTCATCACCTTGCCGTACATATCCGGGGCGGTGCTGTCAATGGGAATGACGTTCCCCGTAGATTTCGACATACGCTGGACGCCATCGGTACCGGGAAGAATATCCACCAGGATGCCAACCAGGGGTTTTTGCCCCAACGCCTCCTGAAGTTTGCGCCCCGCCACGATGATATTGAACAACTGGTCTGTGCCGCCCACCTGCACATCGGCGCGCATGGCGGCTGCGTCGTATCCCTGCATGAGGGGGTAAAACGTTTCGTGCAAGTAGATGGGCGTACCGGAGGCGATGCGCTTGGCAAAATTCTCCCGCGCCAAGAATTGCTGAATGGTGAAATTCTGTCCCAGGCGGATAAGTTCCACCAAGGTCAATTTGGAAAGCCATTCGCTGTTATAACGGACAATGGTTTTCTCTTTATCCAGCACCCGGAAAGCCTGCTCCGCATACGTTTTGGCGTTCTCCATTACCTGTTCGTGCGTGAGAATAGGACGGGCCTTGTTCTTGTCGGAGGGGTCGCCCACCAGAGCAGTATAGTCACCAATCAAGAAAGTAACTTCATGCCCCAGGTCCTGAAACTGACGCAACTTACGCATGGTGATGGTGTGCCCCAGGTGCAAATCGGTCGCCGTGGGGTCATAACCGCAATAGACGCGCAAAGGGCGATTTTCGGCCTGGGCTTCCAGCAACCGCTGGCGCAGTTCGCTGGACATCGTTTGCTTGAGTTGTTCGTCGCCGTAGGCCGTTCCCTGCATGAGGTAGGCTACTTGCTGGTCAATGGTCATGTCCAATCGGTTCATAAGAGGTCTCCAAAACAAAAAAATACGCCCCCTGCGGCGGGGGCGTGCCCGATGCACCGCAAGGAAACGTAAATTTCACTCTCGCGCATAATATCTGCGCCCGTTGTCAGTTTGCTGCTCCACGTGCAGCCCACTGTGCTGGCACATTTCTTGCACGATACGCTTACCGCCAGGAAAACCGACCCGGGTAGAGAAATCCTTACCGATGGCTTGCACTTCTGCCAGAGTCCGGAAGCGAAAATGGGCATTTGGTCCCCAGACATGCACTACTTCCCCCCAGCGGGAAGGCAGCACTTCAATGCGTTGAATATCCTCCCAGGGCAGGGAAACTGTACGCAAGCCGTTGGCAAAGAAAACGCCATCATCAGCAATACGCAAGATGGTGCGGCGGTCCATCCAGTTTCCCAGCGAGGTGCCCAGGGCAATCACAGTCAGCACCGCCCAAAACACAGGGACGAAAAGCGATGTGCTCCCAACACGGGCAAGCCATATCCACGCCAGCGTCACCGCAGCCCATATCCCCCAGGAAGCGGCTTCTCCTTGCCGGGACATGATTACGGGATGGAATTCCTGCACTTTGGCGGTCATAGTGGTGATTATACCAACTTTTGCCGCAACTCCTTCAATAGCGGGCCGCGTTTTGTTTGAGGCATCGTAATTGCACAACAGTCAGGTTGATTTGAACCACTCCAGTTCTCGCGCCGCCTTCCTCCAAAGGGCAGTCACCGGAGAGGGGAGGCTGAATAGTTGCGGGTTGTCTCGCTATCTCAGACCTCGCAAAATCTTAATGTTATTCTCTCCCTTTTTGGGGTACACTCCAACTTTAGTGCAATCCATCCTGTATGCAATGTATTCCCAAAGACACTCTCATTATCGTCAACCGCGAACGATATGAAGCCACCTTCCATACACCCGCAATCGCTCTCCGACTACATTGAAACCATCCTCGCCCGCCGCCTATTCCTGCCTCTGGTGAGCATCCTTGTATTCATTGCTCTGGTAGGTACCTGGATTGCCACTAACCAACTCCGTGCACAGCAAGAGACGCACGCGCGCATCATAGCCCGGCACACTGGCGAATACGTCCAGAACGCGGAACGGGTGCTGAAAACGCTCGCCCTTTCCCTGCCCTCCATCCATACCGATGACCGACAAACGCAGGTTGTTCTGGAGGTCGTGGACCAGGCCTTTCCATATTTTGACGCCCTGTACTGTGTCGATTACAGGGGGAATATCACAAATTTTGTCTCTAAGCGGTCTGGCAAAACCGTGCAGAGCGTCCCCGATGCCCCTTATCTGCATCCGAGAAATCGCAACCAGAGGCCATATATCTCGCCCCCTCTCATTTCACCAATCACCGGCCATACAACAATATACTTCAGTTACCCATTAGGAAACGACCAATTGGTCGTCGGAGAACTCCAGATGGAGGCCTTGCAAGAAGCCACTATGTTTAACGGCTACTCTCCTGGGGATACCCGCGA
>DRKV01000164.1 GCA_011051635.1 Chloroflexota bacterium
AACTACCAAACCACCCAACTACCAAACTACCCAACTACCCGACTAATCGACCACCCGACTAATCGACTACCCAACAGGAGCCCTCATGGAATACGACATCAAAGACCCCAAACTGGCCGAAGGAGGCCGTCTGCGGATTGACTGGGCGGAGCGTGAAATGCCCGTTCTGCGCCAGATTCGCGAACGCTTCGCGAAGGAACGCCCCCTGGAGGGGATTCGCGTCTCGGCCTGCTTGCACGTCACGACCGAAACCGCCAACCTGATGCGTACCCTCCAGGCGGGCGGCGCGGACGTGGTGCTGACCGCCTCCAACCCGCTTTCCACGCAGGACGACGTGGCCGCCGCCCTGGTGACGCACTTCGAAATCCCCGTTTTCGCCATCAAGGGCGAAGACAACGCCACCTACTACAAACACATCCACGCCGCCATTGACCACAAACCCCATTTCACGATGGACGACGGCGCGGACGTGGTCAGCACACTGCACAAAGACCGCCGCGACGCCCTGGCGGGAGTGATTGGCGGCACCGAAGAGACCACCACGGGCGTCATCCGCCTGCGGGCGATGGCTGCCGACGGCGCGTTGGAGTTCCCCATCATCGCCGTCAACGATGCCCTCACCAAGCACTTCTTCGACAACCGCTACGGAACCGGGCAATCCACCATTGACGGCATCATCCGCGCCACCAACATTCTCCTGGCAGGCCGCACCTTCGTGGTGGCGGGCTACGGATGGTGCGCCCGCGGGCTGGCGATGCGGGCCCGCGGCATGGGCGCCAACGTGATTGTCACCGAGGTGGACCCCCTCAAGGCGCTGGAAGCCGTCATGGACGGGTTCCGCGTCATGCCGATGATTGAAGCCGCTCCCCAGGGCGACATCTTCTGCACCCTGACCGGCGACATCAACGTGGTTGACAAGCACCACTTCGAGGTGATGAAGGACGGCGCGATTGTCGCCAACTCCGGGCACTTCAACGTGGAAATCAACATCCCCTCCCTGGAGGAGATGGCCGTGGAGAAGCGCCGCGTCCGTCCTTTCGTGGATGCCTACCGCATGCCCGACGGACGCGTCATCCACATTTTGGGCGAAGGCCGCCTCATCAACCTGGCCGCCGCCGAGGGACACCCCGCCAGCGTGATGGACATGTCTTTCGCCAACCAGGCCCTCAGTTTGGAGTACATGGTCAAGAACGCCGACAAACTGGAAAAGAAAGTCTACGCGGTGCCCAAAGACATAGACAACGACATCGCCCGCCTGAAACTGGCTGCCATGGGCGTCGAGATTGACACCCTCACCGAGGAGCAAATCCGCTACCTCAACTCCTGGCAGGAAGGCACATAGCAATCTCACCCGAAACGCAAACAGACCGGCAGCCGCCGGTCTGTTTGCTAAATGGAAAGCGGCACCGAGATGCCGCACTCAAAAACGCAAAGGAATTATCGGGGGAGCCTCATTTCAGAAACTCCACGCTTTCGGCAATCCGGCGCAGACGCTCGCTGTGGATGCCTCCGGCGGTGGTATCCATGGTGAAGACGGCTGCCGCCATATCGTTATGGACGATAGCCGTCAGGGTGAAAGCGCCCGGCTGGTCGAACATGCTCCCCGTGTAACGCGCAAAAGCGGCAGGGTTGTCGTGAATGGTAAGAGTCTCGACTTCGCCGTCGGGTTCCAGCACGCCGCCCAAAGCCTGGAAATTCTCGTGGTACACGTTCAACAACTCCACGGGGTCGGTGATGTTCTTGAAATCCGCCGTGGGGAAAGTGGCAATCACAACACCGGCTCCATCGGGGACAACCGGCGAACCGAAATTGGCTTCGTTGTCACTGAAGTATAGACCGCCATCCTCGGATTTCACCGCCCAGGCTTCAGGGTAAGAGACGCGGATTCCGAGAGCATCTTCGGTGTGGGTCGCCCACGGCTCGGAGGGGGTGGGAGTGGCGGCAGGGGAGGCGGCTCCGCCGCAAGCCGTCAGCGCCAGGGCTGCGGCCAGCAAGACAATAAGGTACTTTTTGACCATGCGAGAAGTTACTCCTGTGTATGGGAAGATGTGTTCCTTCGGCACCGTGCCAAAGGCGGGACAATTCTACCGCAAGCGCAGGGGGCGGGTGTAAAAACGCGTCTGAATCCAGTCGCTCAGGGCAGGCAAATGGCTGTTGAACCACAGGACGGGGTGAAACCACCAGGGCACAATCACGCTGCGCCTGCGGCGCGCCACCATGCGGTAGATGATTTCCGCCGTTCGTTCAGAGGTCAGCGTCATCCAGGCGGGGGCGGCGGTCTTCCGTTTGGTGCCGATGTGCTGGCCAAATTCCGTCGCTACGGGGCCGGGATAGAAACCCAGAACATGCACATTGAAGACGGCAACTTCGCGGCGCAGGGCTTCGGTGAAGCCGCGCAGGGCGAACTTGGTCGCCGCGTAGACGCTGTACCCCGGCGCGGCTACCCATCCGGCCACGGAGGAGACGTTGAGAATCACGCCGCTGCGGCGCTCTGTCATGTGCGGCAGGACGGCCCGCGCCGCCCACATCACGCCCAGGACATTGACGCGCACCTGCGCTTCGATATCCTCCACCGGGCGCAGGTTCTCCAGCCAGCGCAGACGCCCGAAACCGGCGTTGTTGACCAGCACGTCAATCTGTCCCCAGGCATCCAGCGTGGATTGCACCATCCTTTCCACGGCCTGATGGTCGGAGACATCCGTCGGTACGACCAGGGCTTCGCCGCCCGCGAGGCGGATTTCCTCCGCCAGGGCTTCGAGGCGTTCCCGTCGGCGGGCGGCCAGCGCGACGCGGTAACCGCGGCGGGCAAATACTTTGGCGGCGGCCTCCCCAATGCCGGAGGAGGCGCCGGTGATGAGGGCTACAGGAGGGTTCATGAGATGGGGAGATTGGGTGATGATGAGGTGGGGAGGTGGGGAGATGAGGAGATAATGAGGTCGGGAGGTGATGAGATGAGAAGATGGTGAGATGATGAGATGAGGGAGGAACGCTGCACGCTGTACTTTGTACCTTTGCACTTGCCCACTTTCACACTTGCAAACTTGCCACTTTCACACTTGCTCACTTCTCAAACGCCCGCTCTGCGGCCTCCCTCCCCAGGCGGATGAGGGTACGGGAGTATTCGTCGTAATCCAGGATGCGGGCCGCGGGGAAGAAATCTTGCGGGGCGGCGATGCGCACGTGTACCAGGCGATGCCGCCGCGGCCGGACGTTGTTCTCGATTTCCTGCTCGGCCAGGTCATTGAAGAAGCGAATCTGACGCAGACGCTCCCGGAAAGAGGCCAGCAAAGCCCAGTCCAGCGTCCAGGTGATGGCTTCATCGAAGGACTGGGGCAAGCCGCGGGAGCGGGGGGGAGAATCCCCGGCCTCATCCCACCAGGGGGTCATCAAAACCACGACCACTTCCATCGGGATTTCTACAGGAACATCGCGGATGACATCCAGCGCCGCCCCCAAGGGGGTGTTGGCGACCACCGCCCCGTCCCAGTACACATCGCCGGTTTCTTCGTCCCGCGTCCAGGGATAGACCAGCGGGATGCTGCAACTCGCCATGATGCGGTTGAGGGTGACTCCCTGAATCACATCGGGGCGCGCTTCCCCCGTCCAGCGGTTGCGGATGTCCCGATTGCTGAACAGAACCCGGCGTCCGGTCTGCACGCTGGTGGCCGCAATCAACAGCGTGACCGGGCTGGAAGCCAGGGCATCTTCCTTCAAGCCGAAAGTGTGGCGCAAAGTGCGCTTGAGCGGTCCCGTATCCAGCAGATTGACCCATTTCCCCACCAGTTTCTCGCCCAGCCACCCCGGCAGCAGGGGCAAGGGAGGCCAGAAAGCGGCAGGGACGGGCGAGGTGGCCTCCTCAGGGGGAACGGTTGGCAAAGGGACGCCCAGAGCGGCCTTCCAGGCCCGATTGGCAAACCAGCGCGCCAGCGGCTTCATGCCGGGAGGCAGCCCCTGGATGTCCTTCTCCCGCAGAGCCAGCCAGATGCGCTCCAGTTCCTCGGCAGCAATCCCCTGAGCGATAGCCGCCCCGTTGACCGCGCCGATGGAGGTGCCAACCACGATTTGCGGCTGCCAGGAAATTTCGCTCAGGTAACGGTACACACCGGCGTGAAAAGCGCCGCGTCCACCACCGCCGGAGAGAATCAGGGTGCGTACAGGCTGCATGGGACACTTCCTTTTCGAGCGAGGCAAGGAGGAAACGTGAGGGGATTATCCCGTAGAAAACGGAAAACGTCAACTTGGGCGTTCGCAAGGGGTGCAGACAAGATGTGTAGAATGGCGGCGGGAGCATCGTCCTTGCGGGCAGGGCTGGAACCCCTGCCCTGATACCATCAAGTCCGCAGAGCGGACTTCCTCCCTGCCAGCGGGGGACTTCCAGTCCCCCGCGCCGACGGCAAAGGCGACAGCCGTTGGAGTCATTCACTTTTCCGCGCAAATCAGCGGGCATCAGCGTCATCAGCGTTCTTCAAGTGACTTTTCTGCATTTCTTGAGTGCCCCCGCGAAGAGACGCGGGTTGATTCGCATCCAAGTGCGGGTATAATTGACCCACACGTTGAAACCGGTTCCCCGGCGAAAGGAACCCCATCACGGAAGGAGGAGCATCATGCCGGAAAGTTTTGATTTCGGGGGCGAAATCGTCTGGCGTCCCACCCCGGAGTACATCGAGAACGCCAATCTCACCCGCTTCATGCGTCAGCACGGCATTTCGGATTTTGAAGAACTGATGCGCCGCTCCACCGAGGATGTGGCCTGGTTCACCGAAGCCGTGCTGAATTTTTTGGACATCCGGTTCTACCAGCCCTACACCCAGGTGGTTGACCTCTCCAAAGGCATCCAGTGGCCCCGCTGGTGCGTGGACGGCAAGATGAACATCGTCCACAACTGCGTGGACAAGTACATCGGCACGCCCACCGAGGGGCAGGCCGCCTACATCTGGGAAGGCGAGGAGGGCGGAACCCGCACGGTCACTTACGGCGAACTCTACCGCCTCACCAACCAGGCCGCCAACGCTCTGCGGGAACTGGGGCTGGGCAAGGGCGACGCCATCGGCATCTACATGCCTATGGTTCCCGAAATCGTCCCCGCCTTGCTGGCAATCGCCAAAATCGGGGGCATCATCCTGCCGCTCTTCTCCGGCTACGGGGTGGAAGCCGTCTCCATGCGCCTGGCGGACGCCGACGCCAAAGCCCTCTTCACCGCCGACGGCGTTTTCCGCCGCGGCAAGCCGGTCAACATGAAGGCCGTGGCCGATGAGGCCGCCAAACGCGTCCCCACCCTGAAGCACATGATTGTCGTCAACCGCATCGGGCTGGAGATTCCCATGCAGGAGGGCCGCGACCACTGGTGGGATGCCCTCGTCCCCCGGCAGGCGGAGGAAGCCCCCACCGAGGTTACGGAGGCCGAGGACACCCTGATGGTCATCTACACTTCGGGGACGACGGGCCGCCCCAAAGGCGCAGTCCACACCCATTGCGGCTTCCCCATCAAAGGCGCGCAGGATATGTCCTTCGGAACCGACCTGCATCCCGGAGAAATCCTGTACTGGATGAGCGATATGGGCTGGATGATGGGTCCCTGGCTGGTCTTCGGGGCGCTCATCCTGGGAGGGACTTTCTTCATTTACGACGGCGCGCCCGATTACCCGGCTCCCGACCGCATCTGGGATATGGTCGAGCGCCACAAAATCACTACCCTGGGAATTTCGCCCACCCTGGTGCGGGCGCTTATCCCCAAAGGCGACGAGCACTGGCAGAAGCACGACCTTTCTTCGCTGCGCTTCTTCGCCTCCACCGGCGAACCGTGGAATCCCGACCCGTGGATGTGGCTCTTCGAGAAGGTCGGCGGGGGGAGGCGTCCCATCATCAACTACTCCGGCGGGACGGAAATCTCCGGCGGCATTGTGATGGGCAACCCCATCCTGCCGCTCAAGCCCTGTGCCTTCTCCGGCCCCTGCCCCGGCATCGCCGCCGATGTCTTCGACGAGAACGGCCAGCCGGTACGCAATCAGGTGGGCGAACTGGTCATCAAAGCCCCCTGGATTGGGATGACCCGCGGCTTCTGGAAGGACCCGCAGCGCTACATCGAGACGTACTGGAGCCGCTGGGAGAACGTCTGGGTACACGGCGATTTTGCCGCCATTGACGAGGACGGCCTGTGGTACATCCTGGGGCGCTCGGACGACACCATCAAGATAGCCGGGAAACGCCTCGGCCCCGCGGAGGTGGAATCCATCCTGGTGGAGCACGAGGAAGTGATGGAAGCCGCCGCCATCGGCGTGCCGCACGAAATCAAGGGCAGCGCTCTGGTGCTCTTCGCGGTACTCAAGCCGGGTTACGAACCCTCCGAAGACCTGCGCGCCGAACTGCGCCGGATGGTCGTCGAGGCGATGGGCAAAGCCCTGGCCCCCAAGGCGATACTCTTCGTAAACGACCTGCCCAAAACGCGCAACGCCAAAGTGATGCGCCGCATGATTCGCGCCGCCTACCTGGGGCAAGACCCCGGCGACACCTCCGCCCTGGTCAACCCCGAAGCCGTGGAGGAAATCCGCAAGGCGAGGTAGGGCGATGGACGGTGGACGGTGGACGGTGGACGATGGACGGTGGACGGTGGACGATGGACGACAGACCACTGACGACTGACAACCGACCGCTGACCACTGCCACCTGCCACCTGACACCTGACACCTGATACGTGATACCTGACACGTGATACCCAACACATGATACCCATCCAAAACTTCTACCCCGATGATTTAGCCTGGTGCTACGGCTGCGGACGCAAGAACGAGCACGGGCACCACTTCCAGACCGTGTGGGAGGGCGACGAGACCGTCACCCGCTACACGCCAAAGCCGTACCACATCGCCATCCCCGGCTACGTGTACGGCGGCTTGCTGGCCTCCCTGGTGGATTGCCACAGCACGGGCAGCGCCGCGCTGGCGGCGTACCGCGCCGCAGGACGCGACCCCGCCGACGGCGGCCCGCCCTTCCGCTTTGTGACCGCCTCCCTGCACGTGGATTACCTCAAGCCCACGCCCTTGGGCCCCGAACTGGTCGCCCGCGGGCGCATCAAGGAAATCAAGGGACGCAAGGTCGTCGTCGAGACTACCGTCAGCGTCAATGGCGAGGTATGCGTGCGCGGTGAAGTGGTCGCCGTGCAGATGCCCGAACACATGGTGCCATCCCCCTGATGGCTCTGGAATCTCCGCATCTGGAGGCCCTGCTGGCCGCCCATCAACACCAGGGGCAGAGCAACGATTGCGGCCCTTACACCGCCGCAATCGTCTTGCGCGCCTTGCAGGGGATAGAAGTATCCGGTACGGACCTGGCCCACAGGATGAACCACCCCCGCAGGCGCGGCGCGCTGCTGGTGGTGCGCCGCGTCCCCCATTGGGCAACCTTCCCCTGGGGAGTAGCGGACATCCTGCGGGAACACGGCCTGCCCGCCCGCTGGCATCTGCAGGCATCCGAGGAAGACTTGCGCCGCGCCCTGCCCACCAGAGAAGTGCTGCTCCCCATCCTCGGCGAGTGGCGTCCCCGCCCGTGGGCGCACATCTCCGCCCTGGTCGCCTGGGACGCGGCCCGCGGCTGGGGCTTCGTTGACCCGGCCATGTCCCGGCCCGTTCTCCGCTGGCGGCCTGCGGAAGAGTTTTCCCGCCAGTGGAGGGCGTATCTCCGGCTGCTGGTGCGCGTGCGGAAGGATGAGTGATGAATGCAGAACGATGAAGGCTGAAGGTTGAATTTTGCCGCTTGCCCACTTGCAAACTTGCTCACTTGCAAACTTGCCGCTTGCGAACTTGCTCACTTTCCCACTTCCTATGCCCACCTTCTGCCCCAAGTGCAACGCCATGCTCCCCGACGGGCTGGAAAAGTGCCCCCGCTGCGGGACGAAACTCCCCAAAGCGCCGGGCGACCCAAACGCCCTCACCCCCCAGGAGTGGCGCGTCCTGCTCCTGGAAGCCTACAAATTCGCTCTGCTCCCCGTCGGGCTGGCGTTCCTCCTGGGGATTATTTGTCTGATACTGCTTTATGTGTGAGGGTATGGCGTACAACGTACAACGTACAGGGTACA
>DRKV01000165.1 GCA_011051635.1 Chloroflexota bacterium
AGCCATCTCGCCCAGCCGCTCCAGACGCCCGTCCCGCTCTACCGCCACCTCCCCGCCCCGGACGTAGACCTCCTCTACGTCCTGCTCACGCAGGAAGGGCTGCAGCAGGCCCACGCCGGAAAGAGCGTCGGCCACGCGGCGGGTGGCGGCCTCCAGTTCGTCGGGGCGCACCAGGGGGAGCAGGACGCGGCGCACCCGGTCCCGGAAGGTCTGTATCTCCGGCGCGCCCTCCCGCCAGTCGGGAAGGGGCGTCCCGTCCCGCATGAACGCCTGCCGCACGGCCTCCAGCAGGGCAATGTCCGTATCCAGCAGCCGCCCGTACCCCTCCGTCATCCTCCGTCCTCCACCGCCGCCAGGGTAATCCAGAGTTGGTTGTTCCCCGTCTTGCTGGCCGCTATCGCCTCCAGGAGGGCGCGGGTGCTTGCGCCGGGCTGCACCCCGACCACGAGAATGGCGGGGGGGACGACCTGCCCGTTTTGCGCCGGGGTCATCTCGACCCGTTCTCCGTTCTTGCCGCGGAGGTCCACCACCGGGAGGGTGTCGATGTAGTCCACCTCCGTGACCAGTCCCGTACCGGAAAGGACTTCCGTGGGGGTCAGGACGACCCCCATGTTGAGCATGACCTCATCCTGCGGTTCCTCCGCCGAGATGCGGTAGACGTTCACCCAATCCCCGATGCTGATTTCTCCGGCTACGGCGGATTTCGGTTCGATGGGAATGGAGACCACCTCGTACTCCGGGGGAGCCAGGCGGTGCTGCTCCGGCGGGAGGGCCAGGCGGCTGGGAACCGGCATCCCCGCCAGGAGGGTGGATACGGCCATCTTGCCGCCCAGGGCGTCCAGGGACTCGATGTACCCCTGCCCCGTCAGGGCGCGGGGGAATTCCTGCAGGACGAACATATCCGGCCTCAGCAGGGTGTAAGGGGCGATGTCGCCCGCCGGGACGGGCATCTGCACTACCGTGATGGTGTGCAGGTAGGTGTTGCGGGCGTACCAGCCCCCGGCCACGGCCAGGCCGAGCGCGAACAGGCCCAGGAGGATTTCGGTCAGTCGGCGGTTCATCGGTTCTTCCGTCCTTTCCCGTTCTTCTTGCCGCGCATCTGCTCCCAGCCGGGGTAGAGCAAATTCAGGAGCGGGTCGGCCAGGGAAGCGGCGTATTCCTGCGCCAGGCGTTCGCTGTACGCCAGGCGGACGGCGGCGTCGCTCACGGCCACTTTCTCGCCCCAGGTGCGGACTTTGTTGGCCGCCAGGTGCAGGCGCAGGCCGCGTTCCTCGATGTAAGGCTGCAAATCCCGGAACATGCTCTCCGTCTGCGCGACCGCCTCGTCACGGGGGTCGGTCACCAGCAGGATGTCCGTGGCGCGCCCCAGGACGATGCGCCACAGCGGATTGGAGGGGAAGGCGTCGTACACCGTGAGGGGGTGCGCCCGCTGAACGGCGTCCAGTACGGCGGGCAGGCGGGGGTCGTCCGCCAGCGCCTGGGCTTCCCGTCCGCTCATCGGGTACACGTCCGCCCCGTTCCAGGATGAAGCCTTTGCCTGTCCGGTGACAATCTCGTACAGGCTGGGCCGTTCCCCGCCCAGGCGGGTAGCCAGGACGCTGCCGCCGATACCGGCCTCCACGACCGCGGCCCCCAGCCGGGTTTGCTCCGCAAAACGCTTCGCCATCGCCAGGGAGAGGGTGGTCTTCCCCACCCCGCCGACGTAGTTCGTCACCAGCACCACCCGCGGGGGCATGAGGCGCACGCCCTCCCGCAGGCCGGTACGCAGCAGGGCTTCGCCCAGCCAGCGTTCCGGTTCGGTCAGGAAGTCCGCTGGCGGCACGACCAGCAGGCCGTCTTCCTGCAACGCCGCCAGGGTGCGCTCCAGCGCCTCCCGGGGCAGGTCTGCGGTCTCGGTCAGTTCGTTCGTGTCCACGACGGCCAGGATGGGACGCACTTCGTTCAGCGCCTGCGCCGCCCCGCGGGTGCTCACCGCTTCCCGCACCGGGTATTCCTCCGGCACGGCGTCCACGATGCCGGGGGCGCGGGAGGCAATCAGGAGGTAGGGTCTCTTTTTCTTTCTGAACATGGGAAATACGCCGAAGACGGGATTAGAACGCGGCCATGAAGGGAGCGATGATGGACAGTACCAGGCCGAGGACAGCCAACACGCCAAACAAGCCACTGCGCTGTCTCACCAGAGCAGCGCGGGCTTCGGTGTCCTCCACGACCTGACGATGCACGGCGTCCCGCAGGGCGCGCACGCTTTCGGAGATGGGACGGGACAGCTTGAAGTATCCCTCCAGGTCGGTGAGAAAAAGATTGAGTTCCACGTCATCGGGGTCGGGGACGTGAGCGCGCACAGTGGAGAGAGCCTTGTCGAAGTCATCTATCCCCATGCGGGCAACGAGCAGCCCAAGCAGGTTGCAAAAGGGGCCTCCGACGTTGGCCGTGCGCCGCAGGGCATCCTGCACCCCCACGCCGGAATCGAGCAGGGATTGCAGGACGGAGAGGCCAATCAGCATGTTGTTACGCATGGCCTCAGCGCGTTTCTTTGCGGCTACTTTGAGTTGTGTATACGGCTTACGCAGGCCGAGAAAGATGAATACCCCTGCCATAGGGGCAGCGGCAAAACCCATGTCCAGCACACTCATGGCGGCGGCGAAGGCTCCCCCAATGATGAGATAGCGGATGAAGATGCGGATGGAGGCGCTGTAAAAATCCCCCGGCGTGTCGTAGAGATAACCGGAGCGCCGCAAAAGGTCTATAACGTTGGCTCTGTTGCCTGCTTTTCGCGCATCGAAGCGTTCGGGCAACAGGGTAATCAGGATGGCTTCAAGGGACGACCTGCGGGGCATCAGGTCGCGACCTGTGCTGTCGTCCGTAACGAAGTCGTCCAGGCGTCCGGTCCGGCCAAAGGACGAAAAGGCGGCCTGAATACCGGCTCCAAGTTCGTAGGCGAAAATGCTGGCAGACAGGGCGCCGAGAAAAATCCAGAAAGTCATAAGGGCCTCCGTAAGGTGCAGGACTTGTTTCTTGCTCGGCGGCCTTTGTACCAGATGCGGTCTGTGTCTACGGGGATGGGCTGTTTTTTTATCGGGAAAACTGCGCGAAAGGTGCAGTATCGCGCAACAAGACCGGTTGCACGTTCTTGAACGCCATCGGTTCCGGGAACTTGACAA
>DRKV01000166.1 GCA_011051635.1 Chloroflexota bacterium
CTCTACTTGCTGGACCCTGCCGCAGAAGCAAAACTGAGCATCAAAGGAGATGCAGGCCCCGAACAGATTGCCGGTCTCAATCCAGACCTGATTATCCTCAAAGGTTCGATGGCCAAGAAACTCGGAACCGCCATCGAGGGGCTGGATGTGCCCGTGATGTACCTGAATTCCGAGACACCGGAAGAGTTCTACCAGGACCTGGAACGCTTTGGCTCCCTCTTCCAGAACGAGGCCAGAGCGCAAGAAGTTATCGCGTACTACAAGGAGCACCTGGAGCGTATCACTACCGCCGTCAAAGACGTACCCGAAGGACAAAAGCCCTCCGTGCTCTTCCTCCAGTATTCCACAAAGGGTGGAGAAGTCTCTTACAATGTTCCTCCTGCGGCCTGGATGCAAACCACCATGCTGCAAATGGCGGGCGGCGCTCCCGTCTGGCTGGATGCCAAACTTGGTTCCCGCTGGACGGTAGTCGGGCTGGAACAGGTAGCCCTCTGGAACCCGGACCAGATTTACATTGTGGATTACTTTGGAGATACCACAGAAGCAATCCAGGCCATGCGGGAATCGCCCCTCACCCGGGAATTGCAGGCGATTCAAAATGGACAGATTTTCGCGGTCCCCAAGGATTTCTACGCCTGGGACCAACCCGACCCGCGCTGGATTTTATGCGTCACCTGGATGGCACAGCACACGCACCCCGACATCTTTTCCGAGATGAACATGGAAGGTGAAGTCTACGACTTCTACGAAACCCTCTACGGGATGGATGAGGCAACCATCAAGGAAAAGATTCTGCCCCTGCTGAACCTGGATTCCGGTTCCTGATTCTGCCTTGAATACACTGTGACCTCCCAACGTTCCTTGACGCTTGCCTTCACGCTCCTGACCCTGGCTACCTTGCTGGGGTTGGGAGCGTCCATTTTCATTGGACGATTTCCGATTGCCCCGAACAAAGCGGTAGAGACCCTCAGAACCAATGCCCTGGCGTATCAACTGGTCTTCAACCTGCGCCTGCCGCGCATCCTGGCCGCTTTCTTGCTGGGAGCAGCGCTCTCTGCCAGCGGAATGGTGATGCAGATGCTCTTCCAGAATCCCCTGGTTGAACCGGGGTTTCTGGGGGTATCCCAGGGAGCGGCCTTCGGGGCGGCTCTCGCTATTCTCTCTTTTGCGGCCTCGCCTCTCTGGATTCAACTCAGCGCCGCCTTCTTTGCCCTTCTCGGGCTGGTCTTCTCCTATTTTCTGGCCGCGCGTCTTCGCTACGGCGGCTGGGTGCTGCGGATGGTGCTGGCAGGCATCGCCGTCTCTGCCCTGCTGGCCTCTGGGGTCGGGCTGTTGAAATACCTGGCAGACCCATTGACCCAACTGCCCGCCATCACCTTCTGGCTGCTGGGCGGGCTGTGGGGGACGCGCTGGCAAAATCTGCTCTCCATTCTGCCGGTAGTCCTCCCCGCTTTGCTGGCCCTCTTCCTGGCGCGTTGGCGACTGAATGTGCTCTCTCTGGGGGACGATACAGCCTTTTCGCTGGGGACTGCACCGGGACGCGAACGCACCATTTTGCTGCTCCTCTCTGTGGCCGCGACTTCATCGGTCATCTCCATCGCCGGGATGGTAGGATGGGTGGGATTGATTGTTCCTCACCTAGCACGGCGTTTCTTCACCGCTAATACGCAATACGCCTTGCCCGCCGCCATGCTTGCCGGTGGACTTTTCACGCTGCTATGCGATGACATAGCCCGCTCTTTGCTCCCCGGCGAGATTCCCCTGGGCATCATCACCTCCCTCATCGGGGCATTGGTATTCGCTTTCTTGATGTCCACACAACCTCTAAAGACTTCCCGATGACTGTAGCGTTGCTCTCTCTCCACCAGGTGGCTTTTTCCTATCCCAAGTCCGATGCGGACGCGTTGGAAGACATCACTTTCGACATCCGCGCCGGGACGGTGACCGCCATCATAGGCCCCAATGGGGCCGGGAAATCCACCCTCCTGCACATTATCCTGGGACGGCATATTCCTAAACGCGGAAGGGTACTGCTGCGCGGCGCTCCTCTGGATGCGTATTCGCGGCGCACCTTGAGCCGCACATTGGGATTGGTGCCCCAAAGAGAACACGTCCCTTTTGATTACCGCATCATCGAATACGTCCTCTTGGGACGCACCCCCCACCTCGGATTCCTCGCCACCCCCCGCGCCGAAGACCTGGAACAGGCGCGGGCCGCCCTCCACAGTCTGGGGTTGGACGCTTTGGCAGACCGCACGGTGACTTCCCTGAGCGGGGGGGAGCACCAACTGGCCTTGATAGCCCGCACTCTCGCCCAGGCCCCGCAAATCATCTTGCTGGACGAACCCACCTCCCATCTGGACCTGGCAAACAAGAAGCGGGTTCTCCGCATCATGCGCTCTCTCGCCGACCAGGGGATGACGGTCATCTACACAACCCATGACCCCGAATCTGCGGCGGCCATTGCGGACCGGGTCGTTTTGATGCGCGATGGGCGGGTGCTGCGGCACGGGCCGTTGCAGGAAATTTTCAACGCAGCCAATCTGAGCCAGACCTACGGCACAGAATTGGAAGTAGCACAGGTAGGGGGTACAAACGTCATTCTGTTGAATTTGTAAACCTCGCCCCTACGGGCGGCTCCGCCCCCCCCAGACCTGACGGGTCTGCGAGACCCGTCAGGTCTCTTGCCTCGCGCGGCGAATGTGCCGCGCTGTTAAATTCAACAGGCCTCCGAAAGGGAGGCCTGTTGCGACTCATGCCGTATCTGTGACCGGGTTTCCCCGCTAGAGATGGATGGCATGCCCTTCGGCGTCGTGGGCCGCCTCCATGAGGGCTTCGCTCAAGGTGGGGTGGGCATGGACGTTACGGGCAATCTCGGCGGTGGTAATTTCCATCATCTGCGCCAGGGTGAGTTCGGGGAGGAGTTCGGTCACTTCCGGCCCAATCAGATGAGCGCCCAAAATCTCGCCGTACCGGGCGTCGGTGACGATTTTCGCCCAGCCGGAGCCTTCGCCCAGCCCCAGGGCCTTGCCGTTGGCCTGGAAGGGGAAGCGCCCGATTTTGACTTCGTAGCCGCGTTCTCTCGCCTGCGCCTCGGTGAGGCCGAAGGAGGCAATCTGCGGATGGCAGTAGGTCGCCCGCGGCATCATCTCGTAGTTCAGGGTGATGGTCTCCGCTCCGGCGATGTTTTCGGCGGCCACGATGCCCTGGGCGGAGGCCACGTGCGCCAGCATCAACTTGCCGGTCACGTCGCCGATAGCCCAGATGCCGGGCACGTTGGTCGCCATGCGCTCGTCAATCTGGATGAAGCCGCGGCGGTCGAGGCTCACGCCCAGTTCTTCCAGCCCCAGGCCGCCGCTGTTGGGCTTGAAACCGATGGCGACCAGGGCCTGCTCCGCCTCCAGGGTCTGCTGCCCGCCCTCGCCGGAGACGAGTACCTGCACACCCTCTTCCGTGGGGGTAATACTCTCGACGCGGTGCCCGGTGAGGGTCTTGACGCCGCGCTTGCGAAAGGCTTTGGCGAGTTCCTTGCTGATTTCCTCGTCCTCCAGGGGGACGATGCGGGGCAGCATCTCCACCACGGTGACATCCACTCCGTAGGCGTTCCAGATGGTGGCGAATTCCACGCCGATAGCCCCGGAGCCGATGATGACCGCCGATTTGGGCAGTTTCTCTTGCAGGATGGCCGCCTCGTAGGTGAGAATCTTCTCTCCGTCTTCCTGCACGCCCGGAATCATGGCGGGACTCGCCCCCGTAGCGACGATGATGTTGGCCGCCTTGAGTTCGCTGTGCTTGCCTTCCGCGTCGGTGACGAGAACGGTATCGCGGGCCGTGATTTTCGCCGCCCCCATGTGGACCTCGATTTTGTTCTTGCGCATCAGGAAGCCCACCCCCTTCGTGAGGCGGTCGGAGGCCTTGCGGCTGCGCTTGACGGCCACAGCGTAATCCAGTTGCAAGTTCTCGAAGGCGAAGCCGAACTCCTTGCCGCGGTGACGCAGGGTGTGGGCGATTTCGGCGTTCTTCAGCAGCGACTTGGAAGGGATGCAGCCCACGTTCAGGCACACGCCGCCCAGCCAGCGCTTGTCCACAATCGCGGTTTTCAATCCGAGTTGCGCGGCGCGGATGGCGGAGACATAGCCTCCCGGCCCGGCGCCGATGACGATAAGGTCGTAGGTGTTCATAGGGGGTTCCTTGGGTATCACGTGTCACGTGTCATGTGTCACGTATCACGTACCACGTGGCACTTGACACTTGGCACGTGGTACTTGACACGTGGCACTCACTTCCAGTTCTCCAGCGCTTCCACGACTTTCGCCACGAACCAGTCCGCCGAAGCGCCGTCCAGGATGCGGTGGTCGAAGACGAAGGACAGGTACACCATCGGGCGGATGGCTATGGAGTCGTTGCCCTCCGCATCGGTGACCACGACGGGACGTTTGTGCATCTTGCCCACTCCCAGAATGCCGCACTGGGGCTGATTGATGACCGGGAAGGCGAACAGCGAACCGCTGATGCCGTGGTTGGTAATCGAGAAGGTGCCGCCCTGCACTTCATCCGGCTTGAGTTGGCGCGCCCGCGCCCGCTGAGCCAAGTCGTTGACCGCCTGGGCAATCCCCAGCAGGGAAAGGTAGTCGGCGTTCTTGATGACGGGCACAATCAGGCCGTCCTCGCCGAGGGAAGTCGCCATCCCGATGTTGATGTTGGGGTGGATGAGCAGACCGTCATCGCGCCAGGTGGAGTTGACCCGCGGATAAGCCTTCAAAGCCTGAGCGACGGCGGCCACGAAGTAGGCCGTATAGGTCAGGCGCGCCCCGCTGCGGGCGAATTCTTCCTTGTGGGCGGAGCGGTGCGCCACGACGCGGGACATATCCGCCTCGAAGACGGTCAGCACGTGTGGGCTGGTGCGCTTGGAGTTGACCATGTGCTCGGCGATGCGCTTGCGGATGATGGTATGCGGAACCAGCGTCCCCGGCGCGGGTGCGGGAGCGGGGGGCGGGGGCGGAGGCGGTGCGGGGACACCCGCAGGGGGCGGCGGAGGGGCAGGAGCAGCCGGCGGAGGGGCAGGAACGGGCGGCGGAGCGGAGGGTCTGCTCTCCAGGGAGGCCAGCACGTCCGCTTTGGTGATGCGCCCTCCCTGGCCGGTGCCGCGAATCCGGCTCAAATCCAGGTTATGCTCCGTGGCGAGTTTGGCGACCACGGGCGAGATGTAGCCCAGTTCGGGATGCCGCCCCGGCCTGATAGGTTCTCCCCGCGGCACAGGAGGCGGCGGGGCCTCCGCGGGAGTGCTCTCCTCCGCGGGAGGGGCGGCCTCTTCGGGGGGCGCGGCCTCCGTCAACCCCTCGATGCTCTCTCCAGGCTCCCCAATCACGGCCATCACCGTCCCCACGGAAACGGTTTCACCTTCCTGAGCGAGAATTTTCAGCACGACGCCTGTCGCCGGGCTGGGAATTTCGGTATCCACTTTATCGGTGTTGACTTCTACGATGGGTTCCAGTTCCTTGACCGAATCGCCCTCTTTTTTCAGCCACTGGATGATGGTTACTTCCTCGACGGCTTCGCCTAGCAACGGCACGAGCACCTGAGTTGCCATGGTTCCTCCTGCGTTCTGAATGCGGGTGAGGTTAGCAGTACACGACAAAAGCATTATACACGCTCTTGAAGCGGGCGCAAAGCGCGGAGGCAGGGTAGAATAGCAATGCCCCCCGACCCATCATTTCCCCATCTCCCCATCTCATCATCCTCCCCCACCTCCCCACCCCCTCATGCTCGAAATCCTCGCTATCCACAAAACCTTCGATACCACTCCCGCCCTGCGGGGTGTCACCTTCGACCTGCCGGGCGGCCTCATCGGGGCGCTGCTCGGCCCCAGCGGAGGCGGCAAATCCACCCTGCTGGAAATCATCGCCGGTTTGCAGCCCCCCGACAGCGGCGACGTGCGCTGGGAGGGGCGTTCCGTCCTCTCCACCCCGCCCCACCGCCGCGGCTTCGGGATGGTTTTTCAGGATTACGCTCTCTTCCCGCACATGAACGTCTTCGAGAACGTCGCCTTCGGCCTGCGGATGCAGCGCCTGCCCGCCGAACAAATCCGCGGGCGGGTAGCGGAACTCCTGAACCTGGTCGGGCTGGGCGGCTTCGGGCGACGCAGCGTTACCACGCTTTCCGGCGGCGAACAGCAGCGCGTCGCCCTGGCGCGGGCGCTGGCTCCCCGCCCCCGCCTGCTGCTGATGGACGAACCCCTCGGCGCCCTGGACCGCGCCCTGCGGGAGCGCCTCCTGCTCGACCTGGGGCGCATCCTGCGGGAACTCCGCCAGACAGCGCTCTACGTCACCCACGACCAGGAAGAAGCCTTCGCCCTGGCCGACCGCGTCATCCTCCTGCGGGAGGGGCAGGTGGAGCAAATCGGCACGCCGCAGGAGATTTACCACGCCCCCCGCACCGAATTTGCCGCCCGTTTCTTGGGCTTCGAGAACATCCTGGAGGGGGAGGCAGTTTTTGAGGGCGGGGCGTGGCGGGTACGGACTCCCTTAGGGGTGCTGCCGTACC
>DRKV01000167.1 GCA_011051635.1 Chloroflexota bacterium
GTCACTTCCGGGAAGCGGGCCATCAGGCCGCGCAATTGCCGGGGGTGCAGGAACATCCCCCGCACCTTGACCGCCTCGCCGACCCGCCCCTGCCAGCCCATCAGGCGGGGCGTCTCCAGCCCGCAGGTACACGCTTCGGGATGGATGGCCGAAAGGTCGCCGGTGCCGAAGCGCACCAGAGCGTATTCCCGGTGGAAGAGGGTCACGACCACCTCGCCGGTCTCTCCCGGGGGGAGCGGCTGGCCGGTGTTGATGTCGCAAATCTGGACGAGGACATCTTCGGGGATGTGCCAGCCGTCCTCGGCCTCACATTCGTAGCCCAGGTTGCCGCACTCCGCCGTGCCGTAGCCCTGCCGCACGGTACGCACGCCGCGGGACTGCAAGGCGGCGCGCAGGGAAGGGGGCAGCGGTTCGGCGGTCACGAAAGCCTTTTCCACCCGCAGGGCGACGCCCAGCGCATCGGCCTTGTCCAGGAGGGCCTTGAGGTAGGAGGGCAGCCCCACGTAGCCGTTCACTCCCAGGGCGGCCATCGCCCGGACTTGCTGCTCCTGGTTGCCCACCCCTCCGGGGATGACGGCGCAGCCCACGGCGCGCAAGCCCTCTTCGAACATGGCTCCCGCGGGGGTCAGGTGGTAGCCGAAGGCGTTCAGCACCACATCCCCCGGCTGAAAGCCCGCAGCGCGCAGCGCGGAAGCCCAGCGCCAGTAATCGGGGGTGTCGGGTTCCGGCTCGTAAATGGGGCCGGGAGACTGGAAGATGCGCTTCAGCGCGCCGGGGGAGACGCTCAGGAAGCCGCCAAAAGGCGGGTCGGCAGCCTGGATTTCGGCCAAATCGTCCTTGCGGATGACGGGCAGGCGGTTGAGGCCCTCGGGGGTACGAATCGCTTCGGGGGTCAGTCCAGCCGCTTCAAGCCGGGCCGCGAATCCGGGGGCGTGTTCTGCGAGGTGGGTGATGAGGTCGGTGAGGGTCATGGTGGGGAGATGAGGATGTGATGAGGTGAGGAGATGATGGGGTGATGAGGTGGGGAGGTGATGGGATGGTGAGATGGGGAGAAACCGGATGTCAGAAACAGCCCCCTTCCCAATCTACCAATCACCCACTCACCCAATCACCAATTTACCAATTCCTCCTCACGACAACCAGCGTTTGCGGCGTTTGTAGTGCTTCACGTCCCGGTAGGATTTGCGCTTGCCGACTTCGGTGAGGCCGAGGTAGAACTCGCGCACGTCGGCGTTTTCGCGCAGGTCGTCGGGGCTTCCTTCCAAAACGATGCGCCCGTTTTCCATGATGTAGGCGTAATGCGCCACGCTGAGGGTCAGGTTGGCGTTCTGCTCCACCAGCAGGATGGTGGTTCCGTGCTCGGCGTTGATGCGGGCGATGATGCCGAAAATTTCCTGCACCAGGAGGGGGGCCAGCCCCAGAGAAGGTTCATCCAGCATCATCAGGCGCGGTTTTGCCATCAGGGCGCGGCCAATCGCCAGCATCTGCTGCTCGCCGCCGGAGAGATACCCTGCGGTCTGCTCGCGGCGCTCCTTGAGGCGCGGGAAGTAGCCGTACACCATCTCGATGTCTTCATGCACGGCGGCGCTGCCGTCGGTGCGGGTGTATGCCCCGGCAATCAGGTTCTCCTCTACGGTGAGATGCTCGAAGACCCGCCGGCCCTCCATGACCTGAAAAATACCCATCCGCACGATGTCTTCGGCATCCCGGTTGTGGATGGCCTCGCCGCGGTACTCGATGGTGCCGTCCGTGACCTCGCCATCCTCCGGCTTGAGCAGCCCGGAGATGGCCTTCAGAGTGGTGGATTTGCCCGCCCCGTTGGAGCCGAGCAGCCCCACAATCTGACCTTCCGGCACGTGCATGGACATCCCCTTGAGCACCAGGATGATGTCGTTGTAGATGACTTCTACGTTGTTGAGTGTGAGCATAAGCGCAACCTGAACGGGAGATTGGATTGCAGGCGTCCCCTCCCCGCGAGAGGGAGGGGACAAGGGTGAGAGGGAACGGTCACAAACTTACGGGGCCGAGATGAAGTCGCTGATGGCCGTCCACTTGCCGCTCTGCACCTGATAAAGTTTCAGGGCGGTGTTGCCGCGGTGGCTGGTGGGAGAGAAGGAGATGGGAGAGGTCACGCCGCCGGTCTCGAAGTTCTGGATGCCTTCCAGAGAGGCCTTGATGTTCTCTCCGGTCAGGTCCTTCCCGGCCTCGATGGTGCGCTTGATGCCTTCGGTCATCACGGCCATCGTCCACCAGCCCTGGGTGAAGTGCAAGCCCTTTTCTTCCAGGCTGGAGCCGTGCTCCTTCAGCCATTTGTCGGCGGCCTCATGGCCGGATACGGGAGAACTGGGCGGGGTGAAGGGGATGGTTCCGACCACGCCTTCGGCGGCGTCGCCGGCCAATTCGATGAAGATTTCATCGGCGCACCAGTTCATGTTGATGAACTGCACGCTGTCCGTCATCCCCTGGCTCTTGGCATCCTTGATGAGCACCGCCGCCGGGCTGGAGACGGTATGCACGACGACATAGTTGGCCCCGAACTGCTGAATCTGGGCCAGTTCGGCCACGAAGTCGGTGGCCTTGGGCATGGCAATCGTCATGAACTCGATGCCCTTGCTGTCGGCGAAAGCCTGCATGTCGGGGATAGGCGACTGCCCGAAGGGGCTGTCGTGGTGGATGAAGGCAATCTTCGGGGTGCCGTCATTCCCTTTGTCCTTCCAGTCCTGCATAGCCCACACCATAGCGATGATGCCCTGGTCGGAGTAGGTGGTGCCAATCAGGAAGTTGTAGGGGGCGGCATTCATATCAAGCAGGTTGGCGGAGTAAGAAGCCGACATGAAGGGGATTTTGTCGGCGGCAATCTTGGTGCGCAGGGCTTCGGTATCGCCCGTGCCCCAGCCCTGGAAGGCCACCACACCTTCTTGCACGTATTGGGTATAGAGTTGTTCGGCCTGGTCAACCTTGTAAGCGTAATCGGCGGAAATCAGGTCAATCTGGCGACCATTGACGCCGCCGTTGGCGTTGAGCCAATCCACGTAAGCCTTGATGCCTTCTCCGTAAGGTGTGCCCACGTCCGATGTGGGGCCGGTCAGGTCGAAGATGGCTCCCACTTTGATGGGGGCGTTTTCCCCTCCGCCCTGTCCTCCGCCGCAGGCGGTCAACACCAGAGAGGCCAGCATGACTACGGCAATCAGGGTGTACAAACTTCGGCGTATCATGGTTTTTTCCTTCCTCCTGAAATTCTAAGAACCTCAACATTGAACGGACGAAAGCGAAGAAGCGACAAGCATCACCTCCTTTGACGGACAAGAAACCTCAGTAACTGAAAGGCCACAGGCGGAAGTAGTCCTTGATGTTTTTCCAGATTTTGCGCAACCCCTCCGGCTCGAAAATCAGGAACAGGATGATGACCAGCCCGAAAGCGGCCTGCTGGACAAAGGGGATGATGGCATCCACAAAGGGAAACGAGGATTTGAGGGCGCGTCCCAGGTTGGTGAGGACAGCCGGCAGGAGAGTCATGAAGGTAGCCCCAAAGAAGGAGCCGGAAACCGACCCCAGCCCGCCGATGATAATCATCGCCAGATAGAGCACGGAGACATCCACGGTAAAGCGTTCCCAGGTGACGATGCTGCGGTAATGTGCCGTCAGGGAGCCGGCCATCCCCACCCAAAAGGAGGAGACCGCAAAAGCCAGCAATTTGTAGCGGAACAGGTTGACCCCCATCACCTCGGCGGCGATGTCCTGGTCGCGGATGGCGATGAAAGCGCGCCCGTAATGGGTGCGGAACAGGTTGACCGTAGCCAGGGCGGCGATGCCCGCGATTGCCCAAATCACCCAGTAGAAGCGAAAATCGGTATTCATCCGCAGGCCGAAGAGCATCGGGTCGGGCACCACCAGGGCGTCCACGCCACCGGTGACCGCGTCCCAGTGGGTCACCCCCCAGATGATGATTTCCTGCGCCGCCAGGGTCGCAATCGCCAGGTACAGCCCCTTGAGGCGCAGAGATGGAATCCCGAAAATTGCGCCCACCGCTGCCGTCACCAGGCAGGCAATCAAGGTGGAAGCGTACCAGGGCATCCCCATCCGGGCGGTCAGGAGGCCGGCGGTATAGGCTCCCACTGCCATGAAGCCGCCTTGTCCCAGACTGATTTGGCCGGTGTAACCGGTCAGGATGTTCAGGCCGATTGCGCCGATGGTGGCAATCCCCACCTGATTCGCCAGGGTAAGGTAATACCGGTTGGCGAAGAAGGGGAAGACCAGCATGAAGACCAGGAAAAGGGCCAGACGAATCTTCTCGGCGTGCGTGCGCCGCAGGGCCATATCGGCCCGGTAGGTGGTGTGGAAAATGCCAGATTGCATGATGCTCCTCTGTCTTGTACGCCGTACCCTGTCCGCTGTACGTTGTACCCTGTACGTTATACCCTACACTCGCTCGATAATCTCCTGCCCGAACAGTCCGTAGGGGCGTACCATCAGGATGATGATGAGGACGATAAAGGGGACGACCTGGTTGAGGCCCTGTCCGATGTACCCGCCGGTATACGTCTCCAGCAGGCCAATCACCAACCCCCCGATGACCGCTCCGGGGATGGAATCCAGTCCTCCGAGGATGACCACGGGGAAGACTCGCAGGCCAAAACTGCTCAGTTCCGGGCCGACGCCGACGATGTTTGCCAGCAGCGCGCCGCCGATAGCCGCACTCATGGCAGCGATGGACCACGCCCAGGCAAAGATTTTCTTGACGCTGATGCCCATGCTCAAGGCGGCCTGCTGGTCGTCCGCCACGGCGCGCATGGCGATGCCTTCTTTGGAACGCTTGAAAAAGAAATTGAACAACCACAGCATGGCAATCGCCACCACGATAGCCCACAGGCGGTCCGCTCCCACCGTAGCCCCCAAGATGTTGATTGGCTGCGAGGGGATGAAAGGCGGAAAGGCCCGCGGCTGGTTGCCCCAAATGGTGCTGACGATGGCGCGCAGCAGACTGCTCAGGCCGATGGTGACCATGATGACCGAGATGATGGGTTCCCCGATGAGCGGGCGCAGCACGAGGCGCTCCACCACGACCCCCAGGGCAATGGAGACCAGCAGGGTGAGCACCAGCGCCAGCGGCCACACCAGCCCGAACTGGGCAATCATGGCGTAGGTCACGTAAGCCCCGATGAGCAGGAATTCGCCCTGCGCGAAGTTGATGATGTCGCTGGACTTGTAA
>DRKV01000168.1 GCA_011051635.1 Chloroflexota bacterium
GAAAGCGTATTGACGAGCGCCATAACCGGTGGGTAATCCCCCAAAGCGTAAATGAGGACGAAAACCAGACTGGCTACACCGGCCAGCAACGCGCCCCAGTAAACGTTGGTTGCAAAGAACGTTTCGTATTGGGGCATTTTGCCTTTTGCCATCTTACACACTCCACTTATCCATATGAATGGATACAAGGGCAATCGGAGACTCTCCTGCTGTCCCCTAAAAAAGGCATCAGGAAGGAATCATCATGGCTTGTGCAACTCATTGTACGATTTGATGCGGCCTTTTCGGCTCGCTCGCCTGGCATCCTGGCTCCAGCAGCGCAAGTTCCATCCATGTAAATTCGCAACTCCATTCATGGGAAAACAACTTGCATTATACTGTACTGCTCTTCTCGGCTTTTAAAAACACTGAAGGGGGAGGCAGAGGTACGACGTATCAAACGCCCCCTACACAGCGCTACCCGTCACAATTCGCGCTGCGTCGATTGCTCATCTCCTGACGTTTCCCCGCTTTTCGTGTTTCCCCACCGTTCTTGGGTGGTCCTATCCCCCCTTATTGCGGATTGCCTTCTCAACAAAGAGCCCCCCACAGTTCCAGGTCCGCGGGGGGTCTCTTATCTCACTTGAGGTAGATGCCGCCGGGGTCGAGTTCCTCGTGCAAGATGCGCAGTTCGCGCTCCGTGGGCGGCTCGGTGACGCGCAGTTCGGGGGCGATTTTGATATCCCAACCGGTGTTGGCGCGCACTTCTTCCACCGTCCTGCCGGGATGCAGGGCGGTAAGCACCAGTTCGCCGCTTTCGTCCGGCTCCATGACGCCCAAATCGGTGACAATGGCCTGCGGCCCGCCGCCGCGCACGCCGGCGGCCTCCCGCTGCGCCTTGCCATCCAAAAAGCCAGCCGAAGTGCGGAAGTCCACCTTTTCGGGGAAGCGGCGCTTCTGGTGACGGGTGAGGACATAACAGCGGTTAGCCCAGGCAGCAATCAGTTCGGCCCCGCCAGAACCGGGCAGGCGCACTTTGGGATGGTAGTAATCATCCCCGATGACTGTGGCGTTGATGTTGCCGAAGCGGTCAATCTGCGCCCCGCCCAGAAAGCCGACATCCACGTTGCCGCGCTGCAAGTAGAGCGAGAAGATGTCGTACATGCTGCACACGGAGGTCGCTCCGCTCACCAGGGTGGGGTCGCCGATGGAAAGCGGCAGGCGGGAGGGACGCGCCCCGATGACGCCCGCCTCGTAAATCATCACCAGGTTGGGAGCGTGGGTGCGCCGCGCCAGATTGCAGGCCAGGTTGGGCAGACCCACGCCTACGAAAACAACATCGCCATCCCGCAACAGACGGGCGGCATTGACGGTCAGGAGTTCGGAGGAGGTAAAAGTGGTCATGGGTGGAGGGAAAGTTTGCAAGTGGGCAAGTGAGAAAGTTTGAAAGTGGGAAAGTGGGTAAGGGGGACGCCGCACATCGCACGTCGCACGTGCTTGCCCCCCTTACCCCGCGAACTCGCGCACCAGACGGGCGACTTCGGCATGACGTTCCAGGGGCAGGAGATGGGTGCTGTCCCCCAGGGTGACGATTTCAGCGTGGGGGACTCTGCGCTGAAAGCGGGCGGCGGTCTTCTCCCAGAAGGTATCGGTGTGGGCGCCGCGGATGACCAGCACCGGCAGGCGCAGGCGGGGCAGTTTGCGCCAGATTTCCCCGTCGGCGCGCAGGCCGGTGACGTAGATGCGCGCTTCCCATTCGGGCGCGTACCGCAGGCGCACGCCCTCCCCTGCCGGGTCGGGCTCGGCCAGGGCGTCCACGTAGGCTTGGAGGGCATCATCGTCCATCCGGCTGAAGACGCGTTTGCGGCGGTAATTCTCGAACATGGCCTGCTTGCTCTCGAATTTCCGGCGGCGGCGCAGCGCCCCTCGCGCCAGGGGGTGCAGGCGATACCCCAAACCGAGGAAATATATCAGGTTCCACCACGCCCCCACAAAGGGAGGAAAGAGTACCGGGTCCACCAACACCAGGGAGCGGAACAACTCCGGGCGGTAGAGCGCCGCCCGCAAGGTCGCGTTGCCTCCCACGGAGTGTCCCATCCCCACCACCGCTTCCCCCGGAAAGCGCGTCTCCAGGAAGGTTATCAGGTCGCCCGCCAGGGGCCGCCAATCGGTGAGGACAGCGTGGGAAGCATCCGGCCACAGGGGGCGGGCTTCCATGGCGCAGACGCGGTAACGCTCTCCCAGCGCCTTCAGCAGGGGAGTGTAAGCCGCCGGGGGGTAGCCGTTGGCATGGGCAAAATGCAGCCGCTCCCCGCGCTCGCCGAACCGCAGAAAAGGGATGTTCATGGGGATACCAATTTACACGGATAGAACGCAGATAACGCAGATGAGCGCAGATTTACGCAGACAGGCATGTGTCATTCGTGTCCATTCGTGTTATTCGTGGCCTCATTCGTGCCCATTCGTGCCCATTCGTGGATTCAGTAGGCCCCATAATTGACCGGCACACTCTCCGACGGGGCAACTTGCAGGCGTTCGTGAACTTCTTCGCCCAGTTTCTCCCAGTATTCGGCGCGGTCGGC
>DRKV01000169.1 GCA_011051635.1 Chloroflexota bacterium
GCGCCGCCGCAGCAGGGAAACGCCCAGCCCCCCCCCCGCTCCCTCAAGGAGTTGATTGACCGCGTCACAGGGCGCAACCTGAAACCCATGCACGAAATGGGGGATGCGGGCATCGCCGAAGTGCTGCCCTATCCCTTCCTGGCGCTGGTGGGACAGCGCGAGATGAAATTGGGCCTTCTCCTGGCACTGGTCAATCCCGCCGTGGGCGGCGTGCTCCTGATTGGGCCGCGCGGGACGGGAAAGACCACCGCCGTCCGCAGTTTGATTGACCTCCTCCCCGACGTGCCCCGCAGTTTGTGTTTCTACGGCTGTCTCCCCGAAGACGTGGAAACCGGCGGCATTGATGCGGTCTGCCCCGACTGCGCCCGCAAATACGCCATGGGAGAACCTCTGGCGCGCATGGAACCCGCCCGGCTGGTAGAACTGCCCCTCAACGCCCGCCTGGAGGACGTGGTCGGCGGCCTAGACGAGCGCGCTGCCGTCCACGAGCGGATGCGCCTGCGCCGCGGCATCCTGGCCCAGGCCGACCGCAACGTTCTCTACGTGGACGAAATCAACCTCCTCGCCGACGACATCGTGGATGCCATCCTGGACGCCTCCGCCCAGGGAATGTACACCGTCCGGCGGGGGCCGCTCTCGGCCACCTACCGGGCGCGCTTCACCCTCATCGGCTCGATGAACCCCGAAGAGGGCCGCCTGCGTCCCCAAATCATGGACCGTTTCGGGCTGCGTATCGTCGTCCAGGGGCTGACCGATACCGCTCACCGCATGGAAGTCTACCGCCGGGTACGCGCCTACCTCAGCAACCCTCGCGGTGTGATTGCCCAGTACAACGAGGAAACCATCCTGGCACGGCAAGAGTTGCAGGCCGCCCGCGACCTGCTCCCCAAAGTCGTCCTTCCCGAAAAGGTGGCCGCTCAGGGGTTGGCGTTGATTGACGCCCTCCATATTGATTCCCTGCGGGCGGAAATCACCCTCTTCGAGGCCGCCCGCGCTTACGCCGCTGCCGATGCCCGCACCGAGGTCATCCCCGCAGACCTGGGCGTAGTGGCTCCCATGGCCCTGCGGATGCGCCGCTCGGCCTTCATGGACGCCTACTTTGCCAGCCAGCGCGGGGAGGAAGAAGAAATCGGAACCCTGCTGACCCGCTTTTTGGGAGCGCAAGCAGCCTCGGGGGAGGATGTCCCCGCGAAGCCTTCCCCTGAAAACGACGCAGTTTCCCAGACCTGACGGGTTTCCAAAACCCGTCAGGTCTCCCCCCCAACCCCGGAGGTACGCTTATGAACCTCTTCCGCAAAACTCCCCCCAAACCCACAATCCAGAAGACGGATTGGACTCAGCGCACCCCGCAAACCCCGGAAGACTATCTCAACCGCGGGATGGCGTTTTACGCCCGCAAACAGTACGCCCAGGCCGAGGAAGACCTGCGCCGGGCAGTTGCCGAGCGCCCCGATTTCGTGGATGCCTGGTACAGCCTGGGGCTGGTGCTCAAGGCGCAGGGGCGCAAGGATGATGCCCGTACCGCTTTCGAGAAAACACTGGGCCTCCTGGAAGATACCAGGTCCAAAGACAAGGTGCGCGCCTCCATGCTGGAACGTCTGACCAGGGCGCATCTGGAGAGCCTGTAGCGCATGGCGGGCGGGCTGCGTATCATCCGCGGCAAGGCCAAAGGGACGCGCTTGCAGCGCGTCCCCGGCGACAGCACGCGTCCCATCACCGACCGCGTCAAGGAGGCTCTTTTCAACATCCTGGGCGCGGATGTGTTCGGCTCGCACTGGCTGGATTTGTTCGCCGGTACGGGCAGCGTGGGCATCGAGGCCCTCAGCAACGGCGCAGAATTCGTGCGCTTCGTAGACCTGCACCGTCTGGCCGTCCGCACCGTGAAGCACAACCTGGAGCATACCCGCCTGAAGAAGGGCGCTGAAGTCTGGCAGGGAGACGCGTTTGCTCTCCTGTCCCGCCCGGCAGACCGCCGCTTCGATTACGTCTACATCGCGCCGCCCCAATACCGCGGCATGTGGAAGAAGGCGCTCCTGCTTCTGGATGCCCACCCCGACTGGCTGGTGGAGGATGCCTGGGTGATTGTCCAGATTCATCCCAAGGAGTACGAAGAAGTCGTTTTGACCAATCTGCAAGAGTTCGACCGGCGTAAATACGGTTCGACCTTGCTGGTTTTTTACGAGAGGAACGAGGCCGATGGAGATACCCGGACCGAAACCGTTTGAGGTCTTGCAGCAAGCCTTCCCCGGCATGCCGCGCAGCGACGCCGAAGAACTGGTCTCTGCCGGCGACGTGCGCTTTGTGCCTGCCGATACCGTCCTGTGTCTGGAAGGAGCCGTGGAAGACACCTTCTACATCATCCTGGAGGGGGAGGTGCGCGTCACCAAAGTCATCAACGAGGAGGAAGTGCGCCTGCTCAAACATCTCTACACCGGCGATTTCTTCGGCGAAATGGCGCTCATCCACAATGCCCCCCGCGCCGCTACGGTACAGGCGGTCAAGCCCACTCGGGTGCTTGCCATCAAACAGGATGATTTCGACCGGGTGCTGCAAAACAGCACCAGTATGTCTATGGCGATGGTGCGTGAGGTCAGCCGCCGTCTGCGCGAGAACGACGAGATGGCGATTGATGCCCTGCGTCTCAAGACTACCGAACTCTCGGCGGCCTACCAACGTCTGGCGGAAGAAGAATTTGCCCGCCGGGAGTTCCTCACCACCATCGCCCACGAGTTGCGTACTCCTTTGACGGCGGTCAACGGCTTCCTCCAGGTCGCCCGCCAGCCTGCCCTGGACCCTGCCATGCGGGAGGCTGCCCTGGACACTGTGGGACAGAACGTGCAACGCATCATCACCCTGGTCAACGACATTCTTTTCTTGCAGGAACTTGACCTCATTTTTGCGGAATTCCAGCCCACGGACATCGGCCCATTGCTGCTTGCCGCGGTGGAAAAATATCGCGCCTCCGCGGAGGAGAACGGAGTTCGCCTGCACGTAGAGTTGCCCCCGGATATCCCCAAAATTCCCGCCGACCCCAAGACTTTGCAGCGCGCCTTCAATGCTCTGCTGGATAACGCCATCAAGTTCAGCCCGCAAGGGGGAGATGTTTCCCTGCAAGTGGCCCTCCGGGACGGCGATTTGCAAATCCTGTTTCGGGATACGGGTGTGGGGATTGCCCCCGAAGTGCTGCCCCGGATTTTCGACCGCTTCTTTCACACCGACGAAGTTGATGGATACGTCTTCGGCGGCGTCGGGCTGGGATTGTCCATCGCCCGGCAGGTCATTGAGCAGCACGGCGGACGCATTCGGGTGGAGAGCCTTCCCGGCAAAGGCAGCACCACTTTGACACTTTGCAATATACTGTGGTTGTTCCCAATTATACTGCGTGGATACGCATGCACCATCAAATCCCCTTAATTCTAACCCTGGACAGGAAAA
>DRKV01000170.1 GCA_011051635.1 Chloroflexota bacterium
GCACCGCGGGCGTCCCTTTCCTGCCGGTTTGTGGTTGGGAGGGATGTTGCTCAAACCGCAACTTCTCATTCTCGTAGTGCCACTTCTGCTCGTGCGTCGCGCCTGGCGGGTTCTGGGCGGGTTTGCGCTGGCAGGAGGCGCTGTGGGGGCGGCATCAGCCGCGCTTCTGGGTAAGGAAGGCATCGTCAACTTCTTGCAGATGAGCCGCTTCTGGGGGAAAAGCGAGGGAACACTCGCTGCTATCAACCCCGCCAACATGATGAACTGGCGTATGGTGTGGGAACATCTTCACCGCTGGACAGGGGCCGAAGTTGCACTGGGAGTAGCGCTGGCCGGTACGCTCGTGATGCTGGGGGTAGAATTGCATTCCTGGTTCTCGCGGCAAGCGGGCGAGGACGATTGGCTCACTCCCCTGTTAGGCATTTTCGCAACCACCCTGCTGGTTACCTGGCACGCGCATTACCACATGGCTATGGTGCTCCTCCCCCTTCTGCTGGTTGCCCTGCTAACCGGCTGCCTCGCTTTCCGTTTCGTCTTGTGGTGGGTCTTCCTGCCCCCGCTGGTGCAATTTCTAAGTTTTGTGGGCGGCGTTTTATCCCACCCTGGAGCAATCCATCCCTATATCGGTCTCAACAGTTTCTTGACGGGGTCGGCAATGATGGGAACCACGGCACTCTTTCTCTTCCGCCGGCCTGAGATGCAAAAACGATGCCGGGAATGAGTGCTTCAACACCCGATTCCGTCCACCGGAATGTATTTTGGCGTTTTTCTCTGCATTGAAATCGCCGCCGGTATCACTTCTCCCGCGATTTGTTCTCTCCATCCACCAGGCGGTAGAGTTGCTCTTTGTCTTCCGGCTCCACCACCACCGCCAGGCGGTCGCCCTCCTGGATGACCGTATCGCCGTGCGGAATGATGAGGTGCGTACCGCGGCGGATGCTGGCTACCAGACTGTTCTCCGGCCAGGAAACTTCGCGCATCCTCTTGCCCACCAGGGGAGAATGGGGCATGACCATCAGTTCGAGCACTTCTGCGCCGGAGAAGGCCCCCAGACGTACCTGCTCCCCGCGGTGCTGCTGCTTCATGCGCTCCACGAGGGCGAGTTTGTAGGCGTGGATGACCGCCCGACGGCTCAGCCATCCCACCAGCCGCCGCGCGTCGCCGCGGGAGACGACCGGCAGGCGGCCAATATCGTGCATCGCCATCCGCTCCAGAGCGTCGTGGACGGTTTCGTCGGGATAGGCTACCAGCAGGCGGCGGGAGCAGAAGCCGCGCACCGGCTGGTGGAGGTTGTCGGGCGATTCGTTCAGGGCGCGCTCCACATCCTGAAGGGAGATGACCCCCAGGAGTTTGCCGTTGTCATCCACAACGGGAACGCCATTGGTGTGCGAACGCCCTAAAAGCGCGGCAGCCACCCGCAAGGGGGTCTCGCTCCGAATCGGGTCGGGAGGCTCCGTCATCACATCCTGCACCAGGATGGTCTCCAGCACGTCCACATCGCGCCCCTTCCGAAGACGGATTCCCGCCCGCCGCAGGCTGAGGGTGTAAACCGAATCCTGCTCCAGCCAGGAAGAAATCCCCATGCTGATGGCAATCACAAGCATCAGGGGGAGAAAGATACGGTAATCGTTGGTCATCTCGAAGAGCAGCATAAGCGCCGTCCCGGGGGCGCGCACCGCTCCTGCCAGGACGCCCGCCATGCCCACCAGGGCGAAGGCGGTCGGCTGGATGCCCACGGAGGGGAAGAGGTGCGCCATCAGGCCGCCGAAAGCGCCCCCCAGCGCAGCCCCCAGAAAAAGGGAGGGGGCAAAGACGCCGCCCACGAAACCGGCTCCCAGACTGAAGTCGGTGAAGAGCAGTTTGAGTATCAGCAGCACGACCAGCAAACCGGGGATGAGTTCCTGCCCCCACAAAATTTTGCCGACCGTCTCGTAACCATCTCCCAGGATTTGGGGGTAACGCAAGGCAACAGCCCCCAGCACCGCTCCCAACAGGGCAGGACGCGCCCAGACGGGCAGGGGGCTGTGATGGAACCAGTCGTGGGCATAGTACAACATGCGGATGTAGGCCAGCGCCACCGGCGCGGCCAGCAGCCCCAGGGCGAAATAGAAGGGCAGTTCTATCGGCCCGCCATAGGCGTAGGCGGGGATGGGGAAGGCAGGCATCGGGCCAACCAGGGCGCGGGTGACGACCACGGCGGTCACCGAGCCGAGCAGGAGCATCCCGAAGGAAGCCGCGCTGTATTCGCCCAGGATGAGTTCCACGGCGAAGAAGACGCCCGCGATGGGAGCATTGAAGGCCGTAGCGATGCCCGCCGCCGCGCCGGTCGCCACCAAAAGGACGGTGCGCCGCTCCGAAAGGTGTAGTTTCTGCCCCAGAAAGGACCCCAGGTTAGCGCCAATCTGTACGCTGGGGTCTTCGGGGCCGACAGAGGCTCCAGAACTCAGGGAGATAATGGCGGCCAGGACTTTGGCAGGGGCCTGCAGGTAGGGAAGCCGTCCCCCCCCCAGGGCAACGGCCTCCATGATGCCCGCCACACCGTGGTGCCGCTCCCGCTGCAGGATGTAACGCTGCATCAGTCCCACCGCCAGCCCTCCTACCACCGGCAGGAGGGCCACCCACCAGGGGATGAGGCCGCCCAGCCAGTGCGCTCCCGCCCAGCGCATCCCCTCAGTAAGCCAGTCCACCAGTTGCTTGAAGAGCAGCACAAGGAGACTGCTCCCCAGGCCAACCAGGAGGGCCAAACTGCCCTGGAGGGTTTGTTCAAAAAGCAGATGATGCTGCAAAGTCTTGCCTATTTTAGTTATTGCCATGAGGAAGTTTTCAGGGATTAGGGATTAGAGATTAGGGATTAGGGATTGGGGATTGGGGGTTGGGGAACGGGGAGCAGGGGAGGGTGTGCCGCATACCTGACGCCTGATGCCTGTCCCTTGCCTTCCCAAACGAAAAAATATCGCAAAAAAGGGACGATACGCTCCGAATGTACAGCGGGCGCTATTATAATTCCAAATGGCATAATCTGTTACCTGATTGTCGTTCCGAGAGCGCTCACGTTTTGCAGAATGGCGGGGGAGCACCCTCCTTGCAGGCAGGGCTGGAACTCTTGCCCTGAGGCCATCAATGCCTGCCAGCGGGGGACTGGAAGTCCCCCGCTAGAGCGGCGAAGGCGGCAGATGTTGAAGTCCTTCGCTTTTCCGTGCAAATCAGCGGGCATCAGCGTCATCTGTGTTCTTCAAACGACTTTTCTGCATTTCTCGATTGCCCCCGTCTTTTTTTACAACCCGGCCCCCCAATCCGATTCCAAAGAGA